>DATHEH010000307.1:0-11456 GCA_035318685.1 Ferruginibacter sp. | reverse complement strand
CAAAGCTTGGCCCTGGTATTACAGTATCTTTCTAGAGCACTCACCGAAAATCCCGCCTGCTCCATTCCAAGCAGGCTCCGGAATTTAGTAACAGCATTTTCATAATCATTACATTCCGCATAAGCGACGGCTTCTTTTTCTGTAATGGATGCGTTTCGTATGCCGGCAACGTCAACTGCTTTAATAATATCACTAAGATCCCCTGCAAGGTTATTTACAGAATACCCCACCGTGTCGGTCTTATTAATAATATTACTTAGTGCGATCTCCGCTTCCTGTGCTATGAAAAAAGTGTAACGTGGTTCAGCCGGCCTTTGTGCTGCGGCTTTTGAAGCTGTTGATTTTTTTATGCCGGTTAATTTAAAGAACGGGTCGCCATAACATTGGTAAGCTCCCCAGGTATTATTGTTCGGGAATCTCCGGTATGTTTTTGACCTTGCTTCTTTGATCGCATCGCCAAAATTCGATCCACCCAACAATGCGTCATAAAAAACCTCGGTAAAGTGCAGGGCTGCTGTATCGTCTACGGCCCAGCCCGCAGCTATGACAACCTTTACCCCGTTCATTATTAACTGTGTTCCAATATTGGCTGCCAGCTTATACCTGCTGCTGAACAATTCTTCAGCCTGGTCATCAACCTTTCCTAAAAAGCAACAGTTAACAAAAACAACATCGGGCACCTTGCTCATCTGGCATATTTCTTTGGTGCTTAAGAAAACATTGTTCCCGATCAGCATACCTGACTGGTCCGGATCTTTTTTATTAAAGAGACCATGACCGGCAAGGTGGATGATCCGGTATTCATCTTTATAAAGTGCTTCTATAATTTGCGTGGAAGATCTTTTGATACAGTTGTTCCGCATTTCATATCCATACCTGGCCAATAAAGAAGCAACTTTGTTTGCTTCATTGAATGCCCCGGGTAATTGCTGTGCCGAGGGATAGCCTTCTAAATTAGGGTCGCCAATGACCAGGGCATTATTACCACTGGCTGCGTTTATTTTTAACCTGTAATTCTCTGTTTGCAACTGGCGTATCATGCCGGTATTGCAGCAAATGGGTCTTGCATTGTTCACACTGTCCTGCAACAACTCCCACGGGTAGCCGGCGGTTGTATTGTCCAACACCCATAGCGTATTGGATTGTTTTTTTACTTCATCCTTAAGGTCATTCGGTATCAGTAATTCAAAAAAAGCTTTTGCTGTTCCTGCGTTCCAGTTATTTTTAGTTGACATCTCTTCTATCAGCCTGTTCATGACCTCAGGGCTTGACTGCAGGTCTCTTTGTTCTTCCCTGGCACTGCCTGTGCTGGAGGAAAACCGGAGTGCACTGTATGTTTTACCCAACATTTTATTTTCTTCTTTATGCAACGAGATGGAGATCCGGCTCCACCAATCAGTTCCGGTATCCATCGGGATGCGTGTGCGGTAGCCTAATAATCTTTTGACCTGCTTTTTAGGCATCCGTATGTTTATCGAAATATCCTCTTCCGCTTCCATCCTGCTCAATACATATAAACATTGCAGGCACCTGTCTTCATACAATTCCACGAACTCAATTTTTCCTATCGGGTTCAATCCCTCCTGGTTCATCGCCTCCGTTTGATTGTTGGCATTTTGTATTCCCTGTATGATCGCCCGAATCGAACTGTCGATAGAAAGCCCGCCGTAACTACAACCTATCAACAATACAGATATACCGTTCTCTTTAACCGGTTCATTATTTTTTATAGCATTCTTACCTGACCGTTTTAATTCGAGTATATATTTTATAGCTCCCTGCTCTGTTGTTTTGGCAAGCTGGTGTGCACTGAGCCTGCCCGGTGCACCCAGGCCGATCACAACAGCTCCTTTGAATTCATTACGAAGATCAACAAACACTTCGCTGGTACCTATCTCCCCGGGATATAAATTAAGGCGATGCCATTCCCTTAACACGTTACCGGTATACCTGTCGATCACTGATTCAGCACTGGTTATGCCATCAGTTAAAAAATGTCCAACCAAAACAGGATACCTGCTGTAAAACAGGTCTCCGTTACTTACACTCACCTTCAATGGCACTTTACCTTTTTTCTCAACGGGTGCCTTGGTCCTTATTCCTAAGATGGCATTCTCGAGGCTGCGTTCATCTATATCATAAACCTCTTCTTCTATGGTGACGAATTCAGTAGCAGCCCCTCTTAATAATGGCCTGGTCTTGCTTAACTGGTCGGTCTTACCTGTTCTTAGTATCTCAGCTATTCCACTGAAGATGTCCGGCTCGTTTGCCAGTCCGCCATGTGATACATCAACATAATACAGGTTCTCTTCCCTGTTTATATTTTTAGGGATGCCGGTTTCCCATGTTACCGATTGATCGCCCTCAGCCGTACTTTTAAAAATGATCTTCTCATCGGGAAGATTATTGTTGATCTCGAACGCACAAACCGTTTCATCATCCTTACCGGCTATATAAATGATATTGTTCATTTCGATGGCATCCACGAACTCTAAGACCTTATTCCGGTATGCGTCAAAGAACTGCAGGTCTTTTGTATCAGGAATGCTCCAGTCGAATAAAGAAGCTGCCTTCATTTCCTGCCACGTTTGCAAAAGCGCAAAATCATTGGGTGTTTTAGAAATGGGCAGCAAGCCCAATAACCCCGGGTATTTACTGAACATGTCCAGCAATTCTTTTTTTGTATGCGAGAGGTCTATTTTACTTAACTGGTTTATAAGAGAATCTTTTCCTGCCAAAACATAAGGTATGCGGTAAGAGCCGCCCAGGGGAGCACCAAGCAATACCAGTTTAAAATCTTTTGATCCATTTAATTTTTTCCAGGTAACAGGATGGTTGATGATAAAATCCCTTGTTACAACACCGCCCATGGAATGACCTATCATTTTGATCGGCACTTTTAGCTTCAGGTATTTTTCTATCCTGTCATTTAACAATGCTGCAGCATCAGCCAATGGCATACGCCAATCGAATGGAAAGGTTACCACGTCATACTCATCCTTTAAATAACTGACGAGTTTTTTATAAGATGTTTTTATTAACGAGGTGGCTGCTATATTTTGTTTCGAGATATCCAGTCTTGATAATTCACCATTAAGAAAGCGGATATAATTTATCCATACTTTCCTGCTGCCGTATTCAAGATTGGAACCCATGATACCGGGTAATACAATGGCGATCGGCTTATTGCCGGTAACCTTATCGCAATAAACTTCACCTCCATCAAGCCCGAGCAGTGCATTGCGCTCCATTGCCCTTATGAGCGAGTGGTCAAAATCGGTAAAACCCGGGACCTTATTTATGCTTGTCTTTAAAACAAGTAAAAGCGCATCCTGCGTTTTTTTATTCTTAAAATAATGCATGTGGTCTACTTCGGGACCCTCGTCGAAAAAATACTGGAAAGGAATATTTCTTTTGGTACCGCAGTACATCGATTTTGTATCAACAACCAGGTCATTATCCCTGAGATAAAATAATTTACTGGCAATGATGAGTAACGCTTTAAGATTGAATTTTATCCCGCAGTTGCCTGAGATCACGGTCAAAGGCCCGTTGATGGTTCCTTCATCATCTGGATTATTCAGGATCTTTAAAAATGGAGAATCGGGATTCATGGCTTCCAGGCCGGGCAGGTCATTGGGATCATTCTTGACATCTGTTGCTGCCGATATAAGATTTTTGAATTCCGCTATCACTACGCTTGCCACGCCACCTGACATGAACCCGATAAGATTTAAACTGATGTTTAAAAAATGATCAAGCCTTTTTGATAAAATAGTAGTGCCATATGCCGGGCATGCAACGCGTATGTATTTCCGGATGTTGATGTTCTTTCCTGCCGCAATCTTTTGAAGTGCTTTAATATTCGCTACGTCATTTGTGCGTTTTGTTTTTTCAAGGTATGCGACCTCCTTAGCGGTAAATCCTTTGTTGCCATTGCAAAAACGGGCCAGCACATCTCCTACCAATCCACCCCTGGAATGCGTGATGATGTGCAAAGTACAACCGGCGGGTAATTCTTTGAAGATATTAATTACGTTCTGTATCGGGCTCTTCGTCATTGTTTCATGCTGGAGTCCGATTATGTTCTGTCCGTAGGTACCCAGCATATATTTCCATAACTCAGAATTATGGATCTCCGCGAAAGAGCCTGTTGTTGAGGAATTGGTGCCATGGATAAAAAGCAGGTAAGGTTTATCCGAAGCCTTTACCGGCATTTTACCAAGCTGGAAATCCGCATTGATATGGTATAGCCCGCTCATATTCTGCAAAAGCTTTTTTTCAAGGTTTGCAGCTATGTCTATTACTTTGCCCGTTACGGCTTCCTTAGTAAAAACGTTTAATATTTTAAGTGCGATATCGCCGAACAACCCCCGGTCCGCAGCATCTGCTTCAAGGAATAAGGGTAATTCAAAAGTTTCACCCGACCGGTTTTGCTTCGCTGCGTTGGGAAATATGTCATGTAAGATATCAGAGCCACCCATCCAGGTGGTATTATCTTCAAAGATAAATTCCAGGAGGTCGGTGTCTTCGACCGTCACCGGGTGTTCCTCTGAAATACTCCTTGATGAACTGAATACGTAAGATTCTTTCAGCTCAAGCTTGCTTTCGTTGGTGACCTTTACTTCTTCTGGAGATAACGCTACTCTTTTAAAACCTCTTACAATTATTTTTTTCATAATGACTGTTTATTGGTTTATACATTATAAACACATACATGGGTCATATCATGACCAGGCCAGTAAAAAATAAAATGGAGATCTCTCTGGATGAACAGTGGGTTTAGCAGGAAAGTCCTGCTATTGAATAACTCTAATTTAAATATAATATTTCAGAAATTTAAAAGGAAAACGCTTATTTCTTTTATCAGCTTTTACCCATCAATCCCCGCATTTTTCCCATCGGCATATTGTTCATTGACTTCATCATCGTCTTCATTTGGTCGAACTGTTTTAAGAAAGCATTAAGTTCAGCAAGGTCCTTTCCTGCACCTTTTGCAATGCGGATCTTCCTGTTGGGATTGATGAGATCCGGGTTCCTGCGTTCCTGCAGGGTCATGGAGTTTATCATGGCTTCGATGCCTTTAAAGGAATCATCGTTCACGTCAATGTCTTTGATCTGTTTGCCTACGCCTGGGATCATACCCATCAGGTCTTTAAGGTTGCCCATTTTTTTGATCTGCTGCAACTGGGTCTTGAAGTCTTCAAAATCAAATTGGTTCTTGCGTATCTTTTTCTCCAGTTTTTTTGCTTCGGCTTCGTCAAATTGCTCCTGTGCTTTTTCCACCAGGCTCACAATATCCCCCATGCCTAAGATACGCTGGGCCATCCTTTCGGGGTAGAACACATCAAGCGTATCCATCTTCTCGCCGCTGCTGGCAAATTTGATGGGTTTATTAACGGTGTATTTAATAGACAAGGCCGCACCACCCCTTGTATCACCATCAAGTTTTGTTAATACCACGCCGCTGAAATCAAGGCGTTCATTAAAAGCCGCGGCAGTGTTAACTGCATCCTGGCCGGTCATACTATCAACTACGAACAGGATCTCCTGGGGGTTAATGGCATTTTTAATGTTCGATACTTCCGTCATCATCACTTCATCAACCGCAAGGCGGCCGGCAGTATCAATGATAATGACATTCTTATTTTTTGACTTTGCTTCCTTAATTGCATTCTGAACAATGGAAACAGCATCTTTGTTTTCCCGCTCGCTATACACCGCAACATCGATCTGGCCACCCAGGACTTCCAGCTGGTCGATCGCCGCAGGGCGGTAAATATCTGCGGCAACAAGTAATGGGGATTTTCCTTTTTTTGTTTTGAGGTAGTTAGCCAGCTTACCGCTAAAAGTTGTTTTACCACTACCCTGTAAACCTGCAACCAAAATAATGGCAGGATTACCGCTAATATTAAATTCACTTTCGCTGCCGCCCATTAATTCGGTCAGTTCATCCTGCACGATCTTTATCATTTGCTGTCCCGGGCTTACCGCGTTCAATACTTTTTCACCAAGCGCTTTTTCTTTTATCCTATCGGTGAATTCTTTGGCTATCTTATAATTCACATCCGCGTCGACCAATGCACGACGGATATCTTTTATGGTATTGGCAATATTTAGTTCACTGATCCTTGCCTGTCCTTTTATATTCTTAAAGGCTGATTCTAATTTTTCTGATAATGAATTGAACATGATTATAGTGATTCTTTTTATTACACGAATTTGAACGAATTACACGAATTAAGCAGGTTTAGTCCTTTTATTCAATTCGTGTAATTAGTGTAATTCGTAATAATTAGTGGTTTAAAAATCCGTGTTATCAAATACTAAATGCTGTGTCTATGATCTGCGCCTGCTCTTTTGCATGCACTTTACTGTAACCTGTTGCTGTTGCTGCGCTTGGCTGGCGGCTGATGATATAGAAATTGATGGTCTTTAAATTCATTCTTAAGAATGTGGCGGCGCCCATGTTCAGCGGTTCTTCCTGTACCCAGTACCAGATAGCCTTGCTGTATTTCTTATACAATTCATCCAGTTGCTTTTGGGGTAAAGGGTGAATTTGTTCCAGCCTTATGATCGCAACATCATTCCTGTTCTCTTTTTGCCGGCGCTCTGCCAGGTCGAAATACATTTTCCCGCTGCAGAATAAAACTTTCTTTACCGAGGCAGCATCGGTTATCACAGCGTCATCGATCACTTCTTTAAATCCGCCGCTGATAAATTCACTTATTGTACTATAGCTCCCCGGGTGACGCAAATTTGCTTTTGGAGAGAAAACTATCAGTGGTTTCCTGAAAGGCCATGCTAATTGTCTTCTTAATAAATGAAAAAAGTTTGCCGCGGTCGTTACATTAGTTACCACCATGTTCAATTCTGCACACATTTGTAAAAAACGTTCCATTCTTGCGCTGCTGTGTTCGGGTCCCTGCCCTTCATACCCATGCGGCAACAACATCACTACCCCATTCATACGCTGCCACTTGGTTTCAGCTGCAGCGATGAACTGGTCGATGGTGGTTTGCGCACCATTACAAAAATCCCCGAACTGTGCTTCCCATACTACAAGCGCATTGGGATTGGCCATTGAATAGCCATATTCAAAACCCAGCACCGCGTATTCACTAAGCAACGAATTATAAATGCGGAACGGCGCCTGCATTTGTGAGAAATGATTCAGCCGGTTATATTCATTATTGTTCGTTTCATCAAACAATGTGGAATGACGGTGGCTGAAGGTCCCACGCTTCACATCCTGCCCGCTCATGCGTACATCTTTTCCCTCGATCAGTAAACTACCATAAGCCATCAGTTCTGCGGTGGCCCAGTCCAGTTTTTTTTCGTCGCTGAATAATTTCAATTTGTCCTGGATGAGTTTTTCCACTTTACGCAAGGGCTTAAAATCAGCCGGCCATTTCATTAAGCCGTCAAAAAGTAACTTGAACTGGTCGTTGGTGATGGCAGTAACAGGTGATGCATCAAAATCATCTGCTTTAGCCCTGCGCAAACTTTTCCAAACCAATTCCGGTGGCTGGTAACTATAAGGGAGCGGGTTTTGTTTTACTTCATCAAGACGCTCCTGCAGGTCAGCCAAAAATTTTTGTTCCATTTCCTTTGCAAGTGCCTGCGCATCGGCTTCACCATTCTCCATTAAATATTGTGTGTAAACTTCCCTTGGATTGAGGTGCTTATCGATCAATGCATACAATTGTGGTTGCGTAAACTTCGGCTCATCACCTTCATTATGACCATGTTTACGATAGCAAACCATATCAATAAAGATATCGCTGTTGAATTGCTGGCGGTATAGTGTTGCTATTTCACTTGCTTTTACCACAGCCTCTGCATCATCCCCGTTAACATGAAATACCGGTGCCTGTATCATTGCGGCGATCGATGTACAGTAATCGGAACTGCGGGCATCGTCAAAATCTGTAGTGAAACCGATCTGGTTGTTAATTACAAAATGAATGGTGCCCCCTGTATAATACCCTTTCAGTTCACTCATCTGCAGCACTTCATATACTACTCCCTGTCCTGCTACAGAAGCGTCACCATGGATAAGTATTGGAAGTATTTTATCGTAATCACTGTTATACAGAACATCTGCCTTACTCCTTGCAAAACCGATAACCACGGGGTCTACAGCTTCCAGGTGAGATGGGTTGGGGCTTAGTTTTAAATGAACCTTTTTTCCGCCGGCTGTTTCCACATCACTTCCAAAACCAAGATGGTACTTTACGTCGCCGGTACCCATGGTAGTGTCGGGTATACTTGTTCCTTCAAATTCGCTGAATATCTGTTCGTATGTTTTGCCCATGATATTGGCCAACACATTCAATCTTCCCCTGTGCGCCATGCCGATGACCACTTCTTCAACATTATTGTCTGCTGATGTATTTATGATCGCATCCAATGCAGCAATGGTAGTTTCACCACCTTCCAGGGAAAATCGTTTTTGCCCTACGTATTTGGTGTGCAGGAATTTTTCAAACATCACCCCTTCGTTCAACTTTTGCAATATCCTTTTTTTCTGCTTCAGCGGTACAGGTTCTAACAACGTTTTCTCTACAGCATTTGTAAGCCAGTCAATTTTTTCCTGGTCATTCAGTGAACCGATCTCTACACCAACATTGCCTGTATAGCATTTTTGTAAATGAGCTATGATATTTTGAAGAGAAGTTTTTCCCATACCGGCAAATTTGCCCGCATCAAATTCTATCGCGAGGTCGGCATCATTCAATCCAAAATTATTTAATGAGAGGTTTGCAAGGCGGTCCTTCCTCTCACGTATAGGATTCGTCGTTGCTACCAGGTGGCCTTTTTTCCTGTATGCAAGAACTAACTGGAACACGGCAAATTCCTTTTCAAGGTTAGTGACGGGCGAAGTGGTTTTGTGATCAGCCTTGCCATTGACCGGAGGCGTAACGGGATTATTAGCTATCGCGAAATCGAAGCCCTCAAAGAACTTACGCATGTCCACATCAACACTGTTGGGGTCTTTTACAAAATCATTATACAAACCTTCAATATATCCGGGATGAGAATTGGTGATGTACTGGAAATCCTTCATAATAAATGAGAAAATTGACTGCAAATATCGGTTAATTATGCTTTAATAGCTGTGACATGTGCCGGCATTTTTCCGTTGAGTGAAGTAACAAGACGGCTTATAAAACACAGGGCTGATCAGGCCAGGGTTTACACAGAAATGAGCGGAAATATCGGGATGTGAATATCTTTCAGCCATCACCACGTTAATGACACGAGGGAAGAAGATGCAAAAAGGGCATAAAATACTGTTTCCAAGGCTGATTTTGGGTCAAATTAAGAAAATGTCCCGCGCTTTTTAAAATTATTCACGTGTGCCGGTCTAATTCTGCATTGATTCCCCTATCTTTGCAGCCCAAAAAATAGATTTAAATGGCAAATCATTCAGCTACAAAGAAAGACGTGCGTCAGAGTACAAAGCGTAACGAACGTAACCGTTATTATGGAAAAACAACCCGTAACGCCATCCGTGATCTGAAGGCAGGCGATAAGGCTGCTGCAACAGAAGCGTTTCCGAAAGTTGCTTCTATGATCGACAAATTAGCGAAGCGTGGAACCATCCATAAGAATAAAGCTGCCAATTTAAAGAGCAAGCTGTCTAAGCGAGTGAATGCCCAGGCAAAGTAATTCTTTATCGTTTACATATTATTTTAAGCCCGTCAATATTAAGCCTGACGGGCTTTTTGTTGATAAATTATAACCATTGCAATGCAACATAATAGTAAATTTGTTGCTCCGTAAAAGGTATTTAACGCTGCTATGAATAAAAAATTTACACTCCTTTTTCTTTTTTCCGTTATTCTTTTCTCTGCAAGATCACAGGTGGTCATCAGCCAGTATTATGAGGGTGCGGGTATTAATAAGTGGATAGAAATTACCAATATGGGTAGTACTTCTATCAACCTTGCCAGCCCACAATTGAGACTTGGTCTTTGGGCGGTCAGCGGTTCTGCAGGCAATATTGCCTTTGTTGGTCCCCCGAGCAACACGATGGACCTTACGGGCACCATTGCTCCCGGCCAGTCCTTTTTAATTGGCAATACGGGCAATACAACGGAAATACCCTATTTAACCGCGGCGAGTGCGAACCAAACCAGTAATACCGTAATTAATTTCAGTGGTAATGATGGTGTTGCTTTGCTGGATGGCTCTAACAATTTCATCGACCAGTTTGGAACAGGAATAAATGCCGCAGACATAAGTTATGTTCGCAACACCTCTATTACTGCACCTAGCGCAGTTTATGCCGGCAGTGAGTGGAACATGGTAGCCAGGGCTACGGTACAAGCTGCTGCCAGTACAGATCCTAATTATCTCAGTTTTCATATAACCAGCAGTATACCTCCATGTGCCGAACCGGCTAACCAGCCAACTAACCTGGTTTTAATACCTACGCCCACAACAATAGATGTAAGTTTTGCCGCTTCAGTACCTGCGGTTGATGAGTATATGGTAGTAAGAAGTTTGAGCGCTACTTTATCAGCATCTCCCGTTGACGGAACAGAATATACAGTGAATGCTGCCTTTGGTGGTGGCACAGTAGTGAGTATTGGAACCAGTACGAGTTTTGTAAACAGCGGGCTATCTCCCTCAACACTGTATTATTACTTTGTATTTGCGATTAACAGTGAAGCCTGTACGGGGGGGCCGAATTATTTTAATTTAACGCCGCTCACTGGAAGCACCACTACGCTTGCACTACCACCGTGTACTATGCCATCTGCTCCGCCAACCAATTTATCATTAAATCCCGGTAACATTTCTGTAAACGGAAGTTTTACTGCTGCAACAGGAACCAACAGGTATTTGGTTGTGAGAAGCTCGGGCTCTACCTTATCGGCATCACCGGTTGACGGCATTACCTATTCTGCTGGCCAGGCATTTGGCGGAGGAACGGTAGTAACATACACTTCGTCCACCAGTTTTACTGCTCTCGGATTAACCCCGGGCACAGTTTATTATTTCTTTGTTTTTTCTGCAAATGGTGATTGCAACGGCGAGCCCTTTTATAATACCCTGTCTTTGAACGGAAGCACCACTACCCTCACGGGTAATGGCATCCCTCCGGGTTATTATGACGCAGCTAACGGTTTAAATTGTGAATTTTTAAAGACCTCTTTATTCAATATCATTTCTGCTAATTACAACCAGTTAAGTTATACACCCGGCGTTTGGAATGCTTATGAAACAACGGACATGCGCCGTAATGATGGCAACACGGGTGATATCATCTGGGACATGTACAGCGATAACCCTTCAGGAGCTGAGCCCTACACTTATGATTTTAGCACCGACCAGTGCGGCAGTTATAATTCTGAAGCGGATTGTTATAACAGGGAGCATTCATTCCCCAAATCCTGGTTCAATGATGCTTCTCCCATGTATTCGGACCTTAACCACGTTTTTCC
>DATHEH010000306.1:0-13848 GCA_035318685.1 Ferruginibacter sp. | reverse complement strand
TATTAATATCGGCATGAACTTCCATATCCACATCATATAGGGTGAACAGGTCGCATAACTCATAGGCGATCTCTATGCTTTTTGCCACTTCCACCAGCATCCTTTCTTTTATGCTGTACTTATGTATTGTTTTTTCATTGTGAATGAACATAAAGCCGCCATGACCTTCTCTTAAAAAAACAATTACGGTGGCAAATTCTGTTTCTTTTCCTTTTACCTGGCTGTCGGTACCGATGCAAACTTTTAAGTGGTAGCCAGCCCTGGTCTCTCTTGTAATAGCCTGTGCTACTGCATCTTTGATGGGTAATTGGATGGGGTCTCCATTAAATTTTCTCCATAACATAAAACGGGGTTTTTTAAAGTTAAGCAAAAAATAAATGCGATCATAATTATTTAACGATGGAAGATATTAAAAAATTGTAAATAAAAAAGGGGATAGCCCCTAACGCTACCCCCTAACTTTACACATGAATCGACCTTACTGTTTTATGATCCGTTCTGTTTGTCTCTGATCATTACTGAAGAGCTGGATGATGTACATCCCGTTAGACCGGCCGGAAATATCTATTTTGTTGATGCCTTTTAAACCCGTACCGTTCAATATTGTCCTCCCGTTAATATCAATTACCTGGTATCTATATTTCGTTGAAGCATTTACCGTAACCTCATCATGTACGAGGGTAGATACATTGAATAATTTATCGCTGTTTTCCCCGCCTTTCAATACAATGGTATTTGAATAAACAGTCTGATCAAGTACGGAAGTAACTTTTAAGCGATAATAAATTGGGCTGCTACTATATGGTTGGTAAGAGAATTTATCAGCTGCTGGTGCTACCGACGTTAATGCGTTGAAGTTGCTTCCATCAGTTGAACTCTCCAGCACAATGGTTTTAATGGGTTCATCGGCAACGATATTCCAGTTAAGGTTATGCCTGTTCTTATCAACTGTACCGTTAAGCTTTACATCATGGATAGGTAAGCCTGCTGCACCGGTAAAGGAATAAGCGCCAAGACTTCCGTATTCTCCTGTATTCAAATTACCCGTACCATCTACCTTCAGGTAATACGTACCTGCATTTAAAATAGTATCGATGGTTATGCTCAGTGAAGCAGGAGGATCATAGGTTGTTATTAAAGAGCCTGACGCATTATACAACTCTATTTTTATATCCAGATTAGCACCGATCCAGTTACCGGATACATTGAACGGTACAGCTGCTAAATGAAAATTTGAATTTGTTGCCAGTGAAAATTTAAATGCGTCCTTATCTGCGTTGGCACCAATAATTCCATTTACACTGAAGTTTGAAGCTGGAATAGAATATGTTGATGCATTCAGTATTTCGGGATAATCATCAGCGCGGTACGTAAATCCATTTTGTGTAGCGATGATGGAAAGATTATCCTGCATATTGGTACAACCGTAAGGTGTTGGGCCATTATTCCAGTTGCTCATGTTCCTGTAGTAACTGTTGCCCATTATGGGTGCCCAGCCTGTTTCACCTGAACCGTATCCGCTATTGTAAGACTCAACAGGCGTAACACAATTTGATCCATCATATTTCGATTGGTGGGCTAAGCCAATGGCATGGCCACTTTCATGTGAACAGGCCTCACCTACCATTTTAGGACTGAAAGGACCCAGGCGGTCGCTAAAAACAAAGGCCGGAGTATCATCGCTCCATATGAATGACCCGATATAGGCCACGCCGCCAACACCGGGGCACCAACCACTTGTCGTAGTTATTATGATCCTCATCCGCTTGTTCAGCGGCGCTGCTAAAAAAACAACAGAGTCTGTTGTTATGTTGATATCGAATGGCCGGAAATCTTCCCCAACACGGTTAAATGCTTCGGTTATCTGCGGGTCTGTCATTCCGGAAGCTGCACAGTAAAATGCTGCGCCGCCATTCCATACGGTACCCTGCACGTAATGTCCGTCAAAGTCAAGAAAAATTGTTGCAACTGCTGCCGGGTAACTGTTTAGTTTAGGTATACTAAAAGCATTGGAAGAAAATAGCAGGCCCATTGCGCAAAGCAAAAAAGTAAAGGTCTTTTTCATAGGTTTTGAATTAGGGGATTCATGGCATTTAAGTATTATTATATTAAAGATGGCGGCAGTCCTGGATCACCCGGTCTGTTTCCATTTTAATAAGCTGGTATTTTCCTTCGGTATTTCGTTTCAGCTCATAGCCGTCATAATAGCCTTTGTTTATAATGCGCCCTAGGTAGGAAACACTATTATCCTTGTTAATTATCTTTGATACGCTGAAAATGCTGTTATTGAAAAAGGGAGAGCGCACCACTGCTGTTTGCAGGTTGCTGTACTTAACGATATTACTTGTTATGCTACCGGTAAATGAGAAGTTATCAGAAAAGGAAAGGCTTATATTCTGGCCCGCAGCGGCATTAAAGATGTTGCTTAATTCCGCTTCGGAACAATTGATGACATCGGGAAAATTACTGAACTGCTTTGGCTTTGAACCGCTTGGGTTTTGTGATAGCGCCGATAAACTTATTAAAGACAGCAGCAATGATAATGCATAGTGTACATGACGTTTCATGGTTTGGGATTTGGTCTTAGGATAATTCGGATTCTATACAGCAAACGCAGTCAAATAATGGATATTACAATAGCGGGAATTACTAATAGGATGTCTACTATCAGCGTAGAAGGATGTCTATAGGTATATAGGAATAATTATGGTCCTTAGTTGAGACGATCTGTTTGTTCTTTGAAACAAGAATATGGTGATTGATGCTTTGCAAAAGCTCTGGAGACCTGGAACATAAAAAAGGGGATAGCCCCTAACGCTACCCCCTAACTTACACATGAATCTACCTTACTGTTTTATGATCCGCTCAGCCTGCTTTTGATCAGTGCCGAACATTTCAATAATATATATCCCACCGGGGTGGTTTGAAAAATTAATTTTATTGATACCTTTTAAACCTGTGCCTGCAGACATGGTCCTGCCATTGATATCTGTTAAGCGGTATTGGTAATTCTGCGCTGCATTCACACTGATCTCATCCTTTACCAGCGTAGACACATTGAATGCCTTCTCTGTATTTGCCCCACCTTTCAATGCAATGGTATTGGAATAAACGGTTTGGTTGAGTACCGAAGTGACCTTTAAGCGATAAAATACCGTACTGTTCTTATATGGCTGGTAAGCAAATTTACCGGCTGATGGCGCTACGGTTGTTAGTGCGCTGAAGCTGGTCCCATCTGTTGAAGCTTCTACCACAATGGATTTAATAGGTTCGTCAGCTATGATATTCCAGTTAAGGTTATGCATGTTCTTATCTATCGTTCCATTCAATTTCACATCATGAATCGGCAAGGCGCCGGTACCGGTAAAAGAATAGCTACCCAGGCTTCCATACTCACCGATATTAATGTTACCCGTACCGTCTATTTTAAGATAATATGTTCCCGCATTCAAAATGGTATCTATTGTAACACTCAGTGAAGCCGCAGGATCATAGGTTCTTATTAAAGTAGCTGATGAATTATATAACTCGATCTTTATATCAAGATTAGCACCGATCCAGTTATTAGCAACATTGAACGGAATGGCCGTCAAATGAAAATTTGAATTTTGTGTTGCTGTAAATCTAAAAGCATCTTTATCGGAGTTGGTAGTTATTATACCGGTCACATTAAAGTTCGAGGCATGTAAAGTATAGGTGCCGGCATTTAATGTCTCCGTATAATCATCTGTGCGGTATGAAAAACCACTTTGTGTTGCAATGATGGAAAGGTTATCCTGCATGTTATTGCATCCGTCGGGTGTTGGACCATTGTTCCAGTTACTCATGTTCCTGTAATAGCTGTTTCCCATTATTGGCGCCCAGCCTGTTTCGCCTCCTCCTGCACCGCTATGATATTCTTCAGTTGGTATATTACAATTTCCCTCGTATTTCGACTGATGAGATAAGCCAACCGTATGGCCACTTTCATGAGAGCAACATTCGCCGATCATTTTAGGACTGAAGTTCAACATATTACTAAAAACAAACGCTGGTGTATCATCGCCCCATATAAATGAGCCGATATAAGCTACTCCGCCCATACCAGGGCACCAGCCACTTGTGGTTGTAACGATCACCCTGATACGTTTGTTCAATGGTGCAAGTAAAAATACAGCAGGGTCTGTTGTTATGTTGATATCGAAAGGCCTGTAATCTTCAGCAACACGGCCAAAGGCTTCTGTTATTTGTGGGTCTGTCAGACCAGAGGGCTGGCAATATAATGTTACACCTCCATTCCATACGGTGCTTTGCACAGTATGGCCATCAAAATCAAGAAAGATCACTGCCTCCGCACCCGGGAAACTACTTAGTTTAGGCACACTAAAGGCCTCAAGGGAGACCAGTGAAATGATCGTGAAAATTAATAAGGTAAAAAACTTTTTCATATTTTATCGGATTAGGGGTCCTTTAAAGATGTCTGCAATCCTGGATTACTCGATCTGTTTCTATTTTAACAAGCTGGTATTCGCCTGCGTTGTTTCTCTTTAGTTCATAACCATCAAAATAACTTTTGTTTATAATGCGGCCCAGGTAACTCACGCTGTTATCTTTATTGATGATCTTTGATACGCTGAAAATACTGTTATTGAAAAGCGGGGAACGCACCACGGCGGTTTGCAGGTTGCTGTATTTAACAACATTGCTGGTCACGCTTCCGGTGAATGAAAAATTATCTGAAAAAGAAAGGTTGATATTCTGTCCTGCCGTTGCACTAAAAATACTGCTTAAAGTAGCTTCCGAACACTTGATGATCTCAGGGAAATTATTGAATTGCTTTGGCTTGAAACCGTTGGCATTTTGCGGGAACCCGGTAGTACAGGTAAAAGCCAGCAGCAGCAGTAATGCATAGCGTACAAGATGTTTCATGGTCCTGGATTTGGTTCCTCTGGATAAATTGGATAAAAATTCTATAACACAAACGTAAACAAGGTGCCTGTTAGTATATATTGTCAATAAAAAATATCAGGAAATATGCCGGTAGTTTTTAATAAGCCGGTTAAGAAGGGTTTATCAGTACTGGCCGGTGCTCAATAAAACTAGTGTACAAGCCTCCTGTGGCTCGATGCCGTTTTCCAGGGCGAGACCGGATAACTCGTCATTTTCGGTGCCGGGGTTAAAAATTATTCTTTTAGGATGGAGGGAAATGATATAATCGTAATAAGCTTTTTGATTGCCGGCATTCAGGTAAAGGGTCACCGTATCAACATCAGGAAATGGCTTTTGTTCTGTTTCGATGGGAACACCGGCAACCATACCCTTTCTCCTGCCTATTGCAACAACGGGTTGCTGATGATTCAACAGTTTTTTTATGGCGAGGTTACTGTAGCGTGCCGTATTTTCTGAAGCACCCAGTACCAGTGTTTTTTTTCTTTTCATAATAAAAATCTTTCTTTTACATCAGGTGTTGGTATCATACATTCCTGTCTCTTGCCAAACCACTTGTAACGGTTCCCGGCTATCCAGTTATATATGCTGTCACGTATGAACCTTGGAACAATAATTAAGCCATAAGTTAAGGGCCAAAGGCCTCTTAACCGCTTGCACACTTTTAAAGCTGCAGTGGATTGCTTATATGCTTTTCCATTATCTATAAAAACAAAAGACTCCATATCATCTGCAGGCAGGTTATATTGCTGTAATAATTTATGCCCTACTTCACTTTGAAGGGCTGCAAAAAGAATATCTGCCTTTTTATTTCTTTTAAGCGTAAAATTTACTGCACTGTTGCAGAAATTGCAAACACCATCGAATAATATGACCGGCTGTCCTTTCATTGATACAAAGTTAAAACAAATGATTAAGGTCTCATTTATTGAGAGATATTACTTCCAAGCCTTTTTTCCTGTGTGGCTTTTTTCCTTAATGTGAAAAAGATGTAGAGGTTAAAAAAGTGCATGCCACCCAAAATGAGAATGATCAATCCTATTTTCAAACTTAACTTTTCTATCACTTCCTGCAGGTTGGAAATACTGCTGGTTACCTGTAAAGTGTAAACAGCATAGCCAAGATTGATCAGGTAAAAACCAACAAGAAGAAGATTGTTCACACTATCGGCCAATTCCCTGTTGCCATGAAAGATATCTATTAAAAACACTTTACCGTTCTTGAAAAGTGTTCTTGCTACCCAAATGGTGAGTGAAATGGTAATAGCCAAATAAAAGATGTAAGTGATGATAATGTAGTTCATAAAATTTAGTTTAAAGTTGATGAATTATTTTAAAAGTGCTAAAGGCCGTTGATGCATCTTACGTACTTCCGTATAACATAACCCCGTATAATAAACCGCCATAAAAGGCGCTGTAAACAACAGGATCCAGAAAGAGCCTACGGGCATGGTAACCACGGATACAAAAGTTATCCAGTGATAAATGTACCTGGCGCCCCACCTATGCGCAAAACATTTTGTAAATGCATGTACCAGCATACTGATCACCTGCCATGCACCTACAACAAAATAACCGGTGAGGAAATGGTTGGAGAGAAAATCCTCGAACCCTTCCAGGATGCTTATGATAGTAAAGGAAATGATCAGGCCGGTACTGATCCAGCAATCGATTATTTTAAACTTTTTCATGACTGTGTATTTTATAATTTCAGAAATTTTTGAAACTGCTTATTCAAATAAAAGCCGGAATTTTCCAGCTTGTTACCTGCTATTCGCCATCGTCATTTAAAGAACTTCAGCAGGCTCCCCAAAAACCAGGTCTCATCTGCCTTTATCATTACATCCAGCATCTTATCGGCCTGGCCTCCAAATTTCCTGATGCCGCCAACCGTATCCACGAACTGCTTCACGTGCTTATCCTTTTTATCGCCGTCCACTTTTTCCAGCTGGGCAAGCAATTTCAGCATGGGATCCAGTTCCCTTTTCTTTCTTTCCTTGATGATCTGTGTAGCTACCTTCCAGATATCCTTCTCAGCGCTGAAGAATTCCTTGCGCTCACCCTGTATCAATACCCTGTCCACAAGTCCCCAGGAAACAAGTTCACGGGTATTCATATTCACATTCCCGCGGCTGATGTTCAGTTGCTCCATAATATCATCCTGGGTAAGCGGGTCAGGACTGATGATCAGCAAAGCATGTATCTGTGCCATGGTGCGGTTGATACCCCAATGCGTACCAAAGGCGCCCCAACTGCTGATGAACTGTGCTTTTGCTTCTGAAAGTTTCATGTTGGAATGTTTATACCTCAAATATAAACTCATTTATTGAATTTTCAAAACTTATTGAAAATATATTTTTAACTTTTAAAGGACGGCAAGAAAAAGCCGGTTAATTAACCGGCAGTATAAAGTTGAGCCAAGGAAGATCTTATACCAGCATGGTAACCGGGTTCTCCAGGTATTTTTTCAGGGTTTGCAGAAAAGCCGCTCCCACTGCCCCATCCACGGTACGGTGGTCGCAACTCATGGTAAGCTTCATGATATTGGTAACGCCGAACCCTTCCCCCTTTTTAACGACAATTTCTTTGATCGTGCCAACAGCTAATATGGCACTGTCGGGTGGATTAATGATGGCCGTAAATTCTTCAATGTCCATCATCCCCAGGTTGGAAATGGTGAATGTATTACCACTGAATTCCTGTGGCTGCAGTTTTTTATCCTTTGCCTTACCATACAGTTCCTTCGCTTCGGTTGCAATTTGTGCAAGTGACTTTTGGTCTGCAAAGCGGATCACCGGAACGATCAGGCCTTCGGGGGTTGCTACTGCACTACCTATATGTATATGGTGGTTCTGCCTTATAAAATCTCCCATCCAGCTGCTGTTAACGTTAGGGTGCTGGCGAAGTGATAAAGCCACGGCCTTAATAATAAAATCATTGAAAGATATTTTTACCGGGCTCATTTCATTCAGTTGCGTGCGCACATTCATTGCATTGTCCATGTTTATTTCCATGGTCAGGTAAAAATGCGGTGCACTGAACATGCTTTCACCCAGCCTGCGTGCAATGGTCTTGCGCATTTGTGTCAAAGGCACGTCGGTATGGCCCTCCTGGCCGGTAGCTGTAAATGCAGGAACAGGCACTTTATTCTCTGCTGCGGGTTTGGTACCCGGTTGTGCGGCAGCCTGCTTTTCAGTTGCGGGTGAGTAGCTGTCAATATCTTTTCTTGTAACCCTGCCGGCATCACCGGTACCGCTCACTTTGCTGATATCAATGCCCTTATCGGCTGCTAATTTTTTTGCAAGAGGAGAAGCTTTAATTCTGCCGTTCGTGTTATTGGTTGCAGGCTGGGCAGTTGCTGTTTCCTGTTTTTGGTTTGTAGTTTGTTGTTGTTGATCAGCCACTGCCGGTTGTGCACTGGCGATCGCAGTTTTTGTATTAGCTCCTGCTTTTTCTGCAGCCATATAAGCACTCACATCGGTACCAGCCTTACCCACAATCGCGATGATCTCATTTATTTTAGCTGCATTGCCGGCTTCAACACCAATATATAATAAGGTGCCTTCTTCATAGCCTACCACTTCCATGGTAGCCTTATCGGTTTCCACTTCTGCAAGTACATCATCGGCCTTAACCGCATCACCCACTTTTTTATTCCAGGCTATTATTTTACCCTCCGTCATTGTATCACTTAGTAAAGGCATGCGGATTTCCTTTGCGCCTGCAGGGAGACTTACTGTTTCCTGTTTTGAGTTTTGAGTTTGGGGTGGGGTGTCTTCAAAAACAACCGTGTCTTTTGTTTTTCCTGCAGGAGCCTGTTGTGTGTTTTCTGATTGTGTTTTAGCAGGCTCATTTTCCTTTATCTGCTCTTTAGTTGCTGCTTTCTCTTCCTTTTTTTCTCCGCCCGCTGCATCCAGGGCTGCTTTATAATCCTCACCCGCTGCACCGATCACCGCCAATATACCTTCCACCTGCACAGGTTTTCCTTTTTCAACACCTAAGTATAAGATCGTTCCTTCATTATAACTTTCAAGTTCCATCGTGGCTTTGTCTGTCTCCACCTCGGCCAACAGGTCACCCGGTTTAACCTTATCGCCTACTTTTTTGTGCCATTCCACAATCACCCCTTCGGTCATCGTATCACTCATCCGGGGCATGCGTATCACTTCTGCCATATAATAATTTCTGATTTATAAGTTCGAGGTTCGAAATTAAGGCAAAATGAGGAAAAGAACCCAGTTTCATTAATAATCCAGTTCTAACCTGAGCCTGTCTTTTAATTCCTTTACCAGGGGATATTCCCCCACGATCTTAAGGTATTGTTCCCTGCTGCTTAATTGCTTTTCGGCGGGTTGATTGCTATCTTCTTTTTCAATTATGATGACGCTATAGGCCAATTGCCTGTTACAAAAATGAGACTGCAAACAATCTATAAGTGCCGCTCTTTCCTGCTCAATGAATTTTTGCTGAATATTATTTTCTGTAACGATCTCGACGGTATTATTGTCGAGGATCTTCAATTCAGCCATTTTAAAATTGGTAACGGCTGAATGATTTTTTTTGGCGGTTAACCTTTCTATGAATTTTTCCCAGCATGACGTCAATTCCTGTAAAGTAAGCTCCTTAACATCATTCCCGTTGGTCTTGTTTTTTTGGCTGACATCATTGCGTATCTTCTCCAGGGATGCTATAGTTCTTTTGGATGCCGTTTTGCCGGGCTGGGACCCATCATTTCCTGTGTTACTTATAACAGGTTCCGGTTCTTCAATAACCAGCTTTGCTTCCATGGTTTGAAGCAGCTTTGGTTTTACAACCTGCGTAACGGGTTGCCGGTTGATTGTACCGGGTTCTTCTTTTACTTTAATGACCTGGATACTTTTAAAGGCAACGGGCTTGGCCGTATCAACCAGTTTTTTTTTAGTTATTGTGTCTTCATTGTTGAGCAGTTCAACGGCCTGCTGCAGGTAACAAAGCTTGATTATGGCCAGTTCAATATGCAACCGCTTATTGCGGGCCTGCTTATAGTTTATTTCGGCTTCGTTCAAAAGATTAAGCGCTGCGATGAGCCAGCCGGTGGATATCTGTTGCGCAGCCTGTAAATATTTTTGTTTGAAATCATCGGCAACTTCGAGCAGGATGGCCGCCTTTGTATCCTTACTTACCAGGAGGTTCCTTATAAATTCGGAATAACCTTCCAGTAAAGTATCTCCTTCAAAGCCCTTCCTGTTTATTTCATCATACAACAACATGGCATCACTCAGCTTTTGCTGCTGCATGCAATCCATGAGTTTGAAATAATAATCCTCATCTAAAATATTAAGGTGTTCTAATGTATTTGAATAGTTCAGTTGACCATTGGTGAAGCTTACAATTTTATCCAGTATGCTTAATGCATCACGCAGGCAACCTTCACTCTTTTGTGCAATGACATGTAATGCTGCCTTCTCTGCTTTTATCTTTTCTTTCTTACATATTTCCTGTAAGTGCTCAATGGTATCATTGTTGGTGATCCTTTTAAAATCGAAGATCTGGCAGCGGCTGAGTATGGTAGGAAGTATTTTATGTTTTTCTGTTGTAGCCAAAATAAAAATGGCATAGGGCGGCGGTTCTTCCAGTGTTTTTAAAAATGCATTGAAGGCAGATGAGCTCAGCATGTGTACCTCGTCCACGATGTATACCTTGTATTTACCGGCCTGTGGCGCAAAGCGAACTTGCTCTACCAGGCTGCGGATATCATCTACCGAATTATTACTGGCAGCGTCAAGCTCATGGATATTCAAAGAAGTGCCTGCATCAAAAGAAACGCAGCTGGTGCAGGTATTGCAGGCTTCCCCATCAGCGGTCTGGTTTTGACAATTGATGGTCTTGGCCAATATCCTTGCACAGGTGGTCTTACCCACGCCCCTTGGACCGCAAAACAAAAAAGCATGCGCAAGCTGGTTATTCTTTATTGCATTTTTTAAAGTAGTGGTAATATGTGCCTGACCCACCACGGTAGAAAAATTTTGTGGCCTGTATTTTCTCGCTGATACTATAAACTTATCCATACACTGCTAATTTCGGATTTCTATTCTGGAATCTGGAATTTTGTTATTAACGCTATTCCAGGATGGGATGGCGCTTAAATTCTTTGGTCCGGTCAAATAAATAACGGTAGGTGGCAAGGTTCCTGCTGCGGAAGGTATCACCAAAATTTTCCGCTACGTTTATCATTTTGGGGTTAAAATCCCCGATCCACTGTATCTCGTACTCAGTATAGGGATATGGAGGCACCTGTACAATTTTACTGCATTCACCAATGATATAGGAATCGATACCCTTGCCCTGCCATTCGGGTACAACGCCGAACACGAGCCCGACAAATTTTTTTGCCGGCCTGAATTTTTGTCTCCATACAAATTCGAGTTTCTGCAAAAAACCAAACTTTCCGTTCATGTGTTTAAAATACTGGTTAATATCCGGCAGGTTAATGAACATGGCAATAGCCACTCCTTTGTAATAAGCAAAATAGGCGATCTTCTCATCCATCACCGGTTTCATTTTATTGAACATCAGCAATACCTGGTCCTTGTTCATTTGCTTTAACCCGCCATGGCCGGCCCATGCTTTATTATATACTTCAACAAAGTCGCTGGCATATTTTTCCAGGTTATTTTTTTTCATTGTCTCAAAGCTGATCTCGGGATTGTCTGCGTTAAGCTTGTGGCGATCAATGGTTTTCTGTGCTATGGGTTTCATTGCATCAAGGGCAAAGCAAACCTGGTTATAAAATACTTTGAATCCATAGTTCTCAAAAAGGTTGATGCAATAGGGTTGATTATAATTCATGCAATACAATGGCGGCGAAAAGCCCTGTGTTATCAGTCCCCACCAGCGTTCGCGTTCGCCGAAATTGATAGGCCCGTCCATGGCTTCCATACCATGCTTTATCAGCCAGTGTTTTGCATTGTCAAATAAAAGATCTGCCGCGTCCTGGTCATCGATGCATTCAAAAAAACCAATGCCCCCAACGGGTACATCATCACCCTTGCTCTTATATTTTTTATTGACAAATGCGGCAATGCGGCCGATGAGGTTACCCTTATCATCTTTCAGTACCCAGCGGGTTATCTCCCCAAAACGGAAGGCTTTATTTTTTTCTTTATCAAAAACCTCATTAATATCCTTATCCAGCGGGCGTATCCAGTTAGGTTCATTTTTATTGATGATGACTGCCGCCTCGATAAATTGCCGGGCAGTTGAGCTATCGTTAACAAGAAGAATTTGCATTATAAAAATTAAAGCAGCAAATATAGGAAAGCTGGACTATTTGCCGGAATAGACATCTTGCATTAAAGTTTTTTAATAATTGGGAAAGATTAAAAAATAAAATATCGCTATCTCACTTTAACCATCGCCTTCACCTGCTGTGGTTCCATTGATGTGCGGAAAAAGAGAAATTAACTAATGTTCTCTATTATGCCTGCAATGCCTTGTCCCCCACCCACACAGGCGGTTACGATACCATATTTTTTATTGAGGCGTTTCATATCATTACTGATCTGTATGGTAAGTTTACAACCCGTACAACCCAGGGGATGGCCCAATGCGATTGCGCCGCCATTGATATTTACTATGGAAGGATCTAATTCCAGTTTTCTTATTACGGTAAGGGCCTGGGAAGCAAAGGCCTCGTTCAGTTCAACAAGGTCAATCTGAGAAAGATTCATCCCTGCCTGTTTTAAAACCTTCGGAACTGCTTCAACCGGGCCAATGCCCATAATACGGGGATGCACGCCGGCACTGGCACAATTCACTAATCTTGCAATTGGCTTTAAGCCAAGTTCGTTCACCATCTTTTCACCCATCACGATAACAAAAGCCGCGCCATCGCTGGTTTGAGATGAATTACCCGCTGTAACAGATCCTCCTGCTGCAAAGGCAGGTTTTAATTTTGCCAGCCCTTCAGGAGAAGTATCCGCACGAACACCTTCATCCGTATCCACCACGAAATTTCTTTTTTGTTTTTTACCTTTTGCATCCAGGTAAACTTCGTCAACTGTGACAGGTAATATACCTGACTTAAAATATCCTTCTTTTATAGCATTACCTGCTTTCAGGTGACTGTTGTAACTAAATGCATCCTGGTCTTCACGGCTTACATTATATTCTTTGGCAACAGCTTCAGCCGTTAAGCCCATGCTCAAATAATAATCGGGTTCATCCTTTGCAATGGAATAGGATGGAACGGTCTTCCATCCCGCAGTAGGCACCATGCTCATACTTTCGGTGCCACCGGCAATGATACATTCCGCCATACCCGTTCTTATTTTTGCCGTTGCCATGGCAATGCTCTCCAGCCCGCTTGCGCAATAACGGTTGATGGTAATACCTGCAGCATGAAATCCAACTGCCTTTGCTGATATGATCCTTCCTACCTGCAAGCCCTGCTCTGCCTCGGGCACCGCATTGCCAACGATAACATCATCTACCCGCTTAACATCCAGTTGCGGCACTGTTGCCAGCAATCCTTTGATGACATCAACGGCAAGGTCATCCGGCCTTGTAAAACGGAAACCCCCTTTTTTACTTTTTGTAATTGCGGTCCTGTAACCGGCTACGATATATGCTTCCTGCATGGTTAATAGTTAATGGTTGATGGTTCATATTTCATGGCTAAGGCAGAGTTTAATTCTATGAACTAGGAACCATCTGCTATTAACCAAAAAGGTTGTTTATGCAACTTTCTATACCAAAGTTATAATTTATGGATGAAAACAAAAAACCGGGTTCAGTAACTTATTTTTGCGCAACATGTATAAAATACTTCGCAGTTTTTTATTCTTCTTCGATCCTGAGTGGGTTCATTATGCGTCGATGAATGGATTGAGATTGATCTGTAAACTTGGATTTTTAAAAGGGTTGGTAGCTTCAGGCTTAAAAC
>DATHEH010000305.1:0-4843 GCA_035318685.1 Ferruginibacter sp. | reverse complement strand
ATAAAGGAAAATTAGTAGCTGAAAAAGCTCCGCTTAAAGCATAATATTTTTTAAAGTATCAATTCTAAATCAGAAATTCGATGAACTGAGTTTCTGGTTTAGAATTTTTGCATTTAAGGAAGATAGTATGAATATAGGACTGGACATGATGGGAGGCGATTTTGCACCGCTTGAAGCTGTGAAAGGCGCCGCCGAATTCTTATCGTCTGCAACCGCTGATGTTCACCTTACCCTGATCGGCGATGAAGAAAAGATAAAAGAACAGCTTGCCCGCTATCCCACACCCGCAGGCAAATACAGCATCGTTCATTCCACGCAGGTGATAGGAATGCACGAGCATCCCACCAAAGCATTAAAAGAAAAACAGCAATCCTCCATCGCTATAGGCTTTCATCTACTGGCAACAGGCAAAACAGATGCCTTTATCAGCGCAGGTAATACCGGGGCGATGATGGTTGGCGCTTTATTCAGCATCAAAGCAATTGAAGGTGTTTTGCGGCCAACCATTGGCGCTTATCTTCCCAGGGAAGATGGCACACTTGGCTTGCTGGTTGATGTAGGCCTCAATGCAGATTGCAAACCCGAGAACCTGAACCAGTTTGCTACTCTTGGCTCCCTGTTCGCAAAACACATTTTAAATTTCGATGACCCTAAAGTAGGCCTTGTAAATTTAGGAGAAGAAGAAGGCAAAGGAAATATTCTTGCACAGGCTACTTACCCCCTCCTTAAAGAAAATAAGCAGGTTAATTTTATCGGCAATGTTGAAGGCCGTGATATTTTACTGAACAAAGCTGACGTTTTTGTTTGCGAAGGCTTTACCGGTAACGTGATCTTAAAATTAGCAGAAAGCATTTATGACATTGTTGAGCGCCGGAAGATCAATGATGAGCATTTCTCCCGTTTTAATTTTGAGCAATACGGAGGCGTTCCTGTACTCGGTGTAAATAAACCGGTTATCATCGGCCATGGCATTTCCCACGCCATGGCATTTAAGAACATGATACGCATTGCACACCGCATGCTGCAGATTGACCTGATGGGAAAGATAAAGGATAGTTTTTTGGGACAGGCATAGATTTTACCACAAGTGCCCCACTATATTTACGAAGAATGCAGAGATCTCCTGCAAAATATTTTGTGACCTTTGTGTAATTTCTTTGTGTCTCTGTAGTAAAAATTTTTTCGTTTATAACTCCTGAAATACCGTTCTTCCATCTTAATCACCATTCAGCTCCTGTCGTTATTTTACACAATTCCTGTCATAAATAATTTTTACCCTTTATCCCTTTTCCATGGCGCTCTGCTGAATATTACCAGATTTTTACAAAGCCATAGAATTTAAAAAGTATAAGCCAAAAATTATCAGCCATGAAAAAGTTTTCACTCTTTTTGACAGCCTTGCTGTTCTCCTTCCTGTTGTATGCCCAAAACAAAACGGGCAGGATATCAGGGAACATTACCAACACAGATAAAAAACCGGTAGAGTCTGCTACCATACAATTACTCAAGGCCGATAACAAGGCCCTGGTAAAAACAGCTGTAACAGACAAGTCTGGCAATTATCTATTTGAAAGGATCGCTGATGGTAAATATATCATCAGCATCAATGCCGTTGGATTTGCAAAAAGGGCCACTGATGCCATTGAGGTCACAATTGCTAACCCCACCGTTGAAATGACGGCCATAGAATTGGCCAGCCAGTCAAAGGCATTGGGTGAAGTGACGGTTGTAGCGACAAGGCCGTTCATAGAACAAAAACTTGACCGCACGGTGGTTAATGTGGAAGCATCGCCTTCCAATGCAGGTGCAACAGCGCTGGAAGTTTTGGAAAAATCCCCGGGCGTTAGCGTAGATAATGACGGCAACATCAGCCTTAAAGGAAAGCAGGGTGTTATCATTATGATGGATGGCAAGCCCACTTATCTCTCCGGCGCTGATCTTGCGAATGTATTACGTAACATGCCGGCATCGGCACTTGACCAAATAGAGATCATGACCAACCCTTCTGCAAAATATGATGCATCCGGTAATTCGGGATTGATCAATATCAAAACAAAGAAAAGCAAAACAAAGGGATCCAACGGAAGTATCAGCCTCGGAAATACCAGTTCACTTTTCAGGAGGAATGGCAAAGAAGAATTGTTATGGAAGCCTTCGCTTTCGGTGAACTATAATTACAAAAAGAACAGCATAAATTTATTTGGGAACTTTGTTTACAACTACCGCGAAGGAAGGGGTATGCTGGATATTGCCAGCAACTATTATGATCAGAATGGCAAGCAGATCGACAGCATCAACAGGGTAAACACTGCCTTCCGTTTCAGGAATAACAACTATACCCTAAAGCTTGGAATGGATTACACACCTAATAAAAGGAATAGTTTTGGAATTGTACTGAATGGATTTTTATTTGCCGGCCGCCCTACCCCAACCACTTTTACTACCTTCTCTACACTGGGCGGTTCGGTATTCTCAAAGCTGAATTCGCATACCACGAACAAACTGAGCTGGAACAATTTCAGTACCAACCTTAATTACAAACATAATTTTGATACCACGGGTACCGAGCTCACACTTGACCTTGATTATTCGCATTACAGGAATATATCTGACCAGTTATTGCGTACAGGATTCTTTGACGGCAACAACAGTCAAACAGCTGATTCCATGTTTCTTAAGGGACATCTTCCTTCCGGTATCAATATTTATTCACTCAAATCTGATTTTACAAAACCATATAAGAATGGTTTAAGGATTGAAGCAGGTATCAAAGCCAGCTATGTTAAATCCGATAACCTGGTGGATTATGTCCGTAAATCTGGCATGAACTGGATACCCGATGCCCGGAATAATCATTTTATTTATACAGAGAACGTCAATGCTGCCTATGTGAATGCAAGTAAGGAATTTAAAAAATGGAACGTGCAGGCTGGCCTAAGGATGGAAAATACAAATACGAAAGGCGTACAAACCTCTAATAATACAACTGTGCAGCGCAACTATGTAAGCCTGTTCCCTTCTGCTTTTGTAAGTTACAAGGCAGATAAAAAGAATATGCTCACTGTGTCAGCAAGCAGGAGGTTACAGCGGCCTAATTACCAGGACCTGAATCCTTTTACATTCTTCCTTGACTCATTATCTTACCGCCAGGGAAATCCATACCTGACGCCCCAGTTCTCTTATAACTATGAACTAAAGCATACTTATAACGGCAAGCTGAACACTACTTTAAATTATACAACAACCACCGATGTGATATCACAGATCATCAAAAGACAAAAAGGCTCAAATAACGAGATCGTTGGTTTCTTAACCATCGATAACATTGCCAAGTTCACCAACATGGGACTTGCAGTAAGCAGCCCGGTAAAGTTTGCTAAATGGTGGAATGCGAACCTTTATGGTAACGTTTACCGCAACCACTACGAGGGTACCTATATATCTAATGAGAACGGAGCGTCGGAAGTAGTTCCGCTTGACTTGTCTTATACCTCATTCAACTTAAACATCAATAACAGTTTTACCATTGGCAAGGGCTGGACCGCGGAATTAAGTGGCTGGTATAATTATAAGAATGTTCAGCAGCTATCATTGAACTACCCGATGGGACAAATGAGCATCGGCCTCGCAAAAAATAACCTGTTAAAAGGTAAGGCAAGCTTACGTTTAAATGCACGTGATCCGTTCAACTGGCAATCTTACCGCGGACTTACCAGGTATGGCAATGTTGACATTTCCATCCGCAACCGCTGGGACAACCGCCAGTACGGTGTGAATTTCACCTACCGCTTTGGAAAGCAACAGGGACAAACCCGCCGCAGGGCATCAGCAACTGAAGAAGAGCAGCAGCGAGTAGGTGCAGGAAATTAGATCGTTGTTATAGTTTCATAAAAAGGCCACCGGTTTATTGGTGGCTTTTTGCATTTTTAAAGAGGGATAAATTACAAACCCCGGGGTATGGCTACTATTATTTCGCAACCTTTGCCCGGTTCGGAATTCAAAATAAATTTACCGGAAAAAGATTCCGTTCTTTTTTTAATATTACTCAGGCCAATACCGTTCTTTGCGGTCTTAACATTAAAGCCTTTGCCGTTATCAAAGATCCGCATGTTAACTGAACCGTTTACCTGGGCCACATCCACTTCAATTTTGTTTGCTGCAGAGTACTTAACT
This sequence comes from Ferruginibacter sp., assembly GCA_035318685.1. GTDB lineage: Bacteria > Bacteroidota > Bacteroidia > Chitinophagales > Chitinophagaceae > Ferruginibacter. The sequence goes on along the minus strand of DATHEH010000305.1, from coordinate 670 downwards.
ATATTCTTTATTTGTTCCTGCATTATCCTGTATAAATTCAACTGTATCTCACCATTAAGGGTATTACACTGGTCATCGAAATCCAATGTTATATCAAATTGCTTATTCAGGTTAAAGGTCATCAACAGGTTCATAAATGCATCTTTTAAAGACCTGTTATCAAAGGAAGCAGGCGCCAGCTCATGCGAGAGTTTTCTCAATTCCTCAATTGCATTATTAATGTACCCTTTACCCGTGTCTATGAATTCCACAGCTTTTTTAATTTTCATTTTCTCATTCTTCACCATACCCAGCACCAGCAGCGAACTGGCTAATATCTGGTTTACATTATCATGCAGCTCTGTGCCAATAGAATTTCTTTCTTTTTCCTGTGCTTTCAGCATCGCTTGTGTAATTCTTTTCTGTTCATCCATTTTATTTTCCATTCTTTCTTGTTCAAGTTGACGCAGTTCGGATATATCAACATGCATGACTACCGCTCCGCTATATTCTTTTCCTTCCAGGGGTGTCACCACCATCCGGTACCATCTTTGGCTCCCGGGTGAATGGCAGGCGTATTCAAATACAAATTCCTTTATTTTATTTTTAAGTACATCATCGATGCCACGGGCTACGGTCTTCTCATTTTTTTCATCCTGGCCATCGGCGGCTTTTGAAATTTCTATATAGT
>DATHEH010000304.1:0-4062 GCA_035318685.1 Ferruginibacter sp. | reverse complement strand
TACCGTAAAATTAAAATTCTCATACCTCCACTTCCTGTACCGGTTATCATTAAAAGTTGCACCGGGATTATTCGGATCAGGGATTTGCTTACCCCTTCTCAGCAGGTTATTGAATGATATGCCTGGTATTTGCCAGCCATCATTTTCTGTTACATCCGGCCGCTTGATCCTGAAACCAAGGTCAAAGCGAAGGATGAAATAATTAAAATCAAGACGGAAGCCCGTTCCTGCAGCAACGCCCAGTTGTTTGTATAAATTATTAAACCGGAATTGTGTGGAATCAATACCCCCACCCGGAAGGGTATTTCTTAAATTCCATACGTTACCAATGTCGAGGAACAATGCTCCGCGGAGTATCAGTGAATTTGGAATGATCTGTGCGATAGTATACCGGTATTCAATATTACTTTCAAGCTGTACATCACCTGTTCTGTCATTGAACCTGTTTGCGCCGTATGGTGCCAGCGGCTGGGCGCCACGCCCGATGCCACGCACGGGCCAGCCCCTCATACTGTTACTACCGCCACCGAAATATTGTTTAAAGAACGGGAGCGTAGTGTCTTTCCTGGAAGCGATACCAATGCCGCCAAACACGCGGAATATAAAAGCAGTTTTGGGACGGCTGGAAGAGAATATATATTCAGCATCAGTTTTTACGAATTGCCGCATATACTTTTCAAAAAGGTTCAGGCTGCCCCAGGGAATACCCGAAACTTCGGCATATATTTTTAAACTACGTTGCCTGTTAAGACGATTAGGATTTGTGCGGGTTGAACGGAACTCAATACTTGCACCAGCAACCAGCGAGGTGTTGAATGAATACCGTAAGAACGGATTTTCGGCCAGTGTCTTTTTAAAGCTATCTGTTTCATTATAGAGCTGGGCAAATTCGATGTTGAGGGGTTTGATCACCCAGTTATAATTTTTCCTGGTAACAAAGTCATAACCCGCAGCTATATTGAACGACTGGAGGTTGAATAAGTTGATACGGTTGATATAGGAGACCTTGGTATTAATGAAGGTTTCCTTAGAGACAATACGCCTGCTCCTGTTGTATTTTGCCAAAGGAAATGCAAACCGTGGCAACACAATACTGTTGGAATAGCTTATTTCATTTGAATTGATAAGGTTCTTCCTGCTATTACTGTCGGGCCTGAAATTGAATTCAACACCGGCACGCAGGGAATTAGACATTCTTATGGCTTCTTTGCCAAGGTTGCGGTCGAGCACAGACACATTACCCGATAATCCCAACAGGTTACCGGCATTGGCGGCAGTTACACTGTTCGTGTTACTGGTTGCTGAATAACTGGCTTCAATAGCCGCTTCAAATCCATAACGTCTTCCGGGTGTCAATTGAATAACAAGGTCTATCTTATCAAGACTGTCTTTGTGTTTGAGTTCTACCACCTGTATGTTGGTGGTTTGCCATACACCTGCCCGGGAGAAACTGTTCAGGGTTTTATAATAATTCTCCTGGCTGTACAGTTCGCCTTTCCGGATATACAGGTTACGGCCGAGGAAACCTGTTCGGAATAGTTTTTTATGGTACTTCACAATATAATTCACGCGACAGGTATCGCAATTCTTTCTTCTTGCATACACGGATGTAAGTGAAGGATCATACAGGTTGTCGCCAGGCTGGTAATCCGGAAGAATGTAGATATTGTTTATGTAGTATTTTTTTAGCTTGCTGCTGTCTGCAGGCGGGTTCAATACCACAGCGAGTTTGATAGTGGGAGAATCCCTTGCCTGCTGTGCTTCGGCTAATAACCGCAACTGTTCAAATATATCATCTGTGACCGTTGTCAATGCCTCAACTGTGGTATCACCACGAACCACTAACTCGGCAGAAGTAAATTTATAATAGCCGTTATTGCGGTATAATTCAACCAGCCTGTTTATCTCGCTCACTACAGCTGCCTTTGTTACGGGCTCGCCCTCTTTCAATAAGCTCTTTTCAACATTTTGCATGGCCAGTTCCTGCAACTCGGGCCTGCGTAAAATATAGCTTACGGTATCAATGAGTGTTGGTTTATTTACCTCTACGGAATAATTGACGTGTACACGTTCCTGCTTTCCTACGCGGTTGGTGTCTGCATCAAAAGCTGCTGTTGCCTTGTAATAACCAAGGTGTAACATGGAGGTTTCCATATTGATCGCAGACTGCCGTGCTGAATTGCTGTCGTAGGCAGGGGGGCTTACAATAACGTGGCGTATAAAATACTTGTCAACAACAGTAACCCTTGAACTGTCGTCCAATTGCGCATTTAAGCGTTGCTTTAAAGTAATTCTTTCATCTTTGGTAAATTTTCCTCCCTTAACTTCGATATTGTTTTTTGTTATAAAGGGCTTGCCTTCCTGGTATTTTTTAGGAATGGTACAGGCGGAAAATAACAAGGAAAGAAGAAAAATATTTTTCAATTGCTGCAATGACCCGGGCTTATTAAAAGGGTTGATCGGCATAAGTATTATTAGCGACAATGTTAAGCAAAACACATACCAAATATATTCAAAGTTTACAGCACAAAAAATCCAGGGATGAAGCCGGCCTTTTCATTGCTGAAGGCCCGAAGTTAGTACCTGATCTGTTAGCAGGAAGGAATTTTATTTGTAAGGAGTTGTTTGCGGTAAAAGAATGGTTTGATCACAATGAAAAGCTAAGATCAACTTATCCAAATATCTCCTTCACAGAAGTGGAAGATTTTGAACTGGGAAAAATTTCTGCACTAACAACTCCGAATAGTGTGTTGGCGGTTTTTGAAAAAAGAAAACCGGACTCCAATATTGTTTTAAAAGATAAGATCACCCTTGTACTGGATACCATCCAGGATCCGGGTAACCTTGGCACCATCATCCGCATTGCCGATTGGTTTGGACTGGAAAATATAGTATGCTCGCAAGGCTGTGCCGATATGTACAATCCAAAAGTTGTACAAAGCACCATGGGAAGCCTGGGTCGGGTGAATATTATTTATACCAACCTGGCCGGTTGGCTAAAAAAAAATAACAGCATTAAAATTTATTCCGCTTCGCTAACCGGTAAGCCATTGCCAGCCCTGGGAAAATTAAAGGAAGGCATAATCATCATCGGCAATGAAGCACATGGTATAAGTGATGAAGTGATGGAGCTGGTGAATGAAAAGATCACTATTCCCAGGACAGGGGAGGCAGAATCATTGAATGCGGCAGTGGCGGCGGGGATCATTATTTCACACGTTACAGGTTAATCGGTTAATCCGTTAATTGGTAGTTATATAAATGTTCAGGGTCTTTTTGTTTTCAAAACCTGTAATTAGTTTTAGAGACCTACGGATTAACCAATTAACGGATTAACGTTCTTACCTGAATTGTATCGCTTTCACCGGCCTTATCTTCTTTATCAGCAATGAAGGAATGATAAGCGTGGCAAATGAGATTACCAATGTAGCAACACAGATCAGCAGTACCTGCCACCATACTACCTCGGCATGGGCAGCACTCATATAATAAGCTTCTTCATTCAATCTTATGAACCCGGTCTTTTCCTGCAGCCAGCAGATACCTAACCCGAGTATCGCACCTGCAACCACACCTGTAAAAGCAATTATAGATGTATTGAATAAGAATATCTGCTGCACTTTCCAGTCTGTTGCTCCCAGGGCTTTTAATATGCCGGTCATTCTTGTTCTTTCCAATACCAGTATGATAAGGCAGGTCACGAGGTTAACCACGGCAACTACCAGCATAATTCCCAAAAGAATATTCTTAATTCTCCCCTGCAGGTTGAGCCAGTCAAAAATATTTGGCTGGATCTCTTTAATACTCTTGCTATACCATGTCTGCGGCAACTCGGCATAGATACGATCGTTCATTTCCTCGGTATCTTTAAAATCTTTTAGAAAGATCTCATAGCCGCCGATCTGGTCCGGCTTCCAGTCGTCATTCAGCCGGCGGATAAGGTTGATATCGCATAATGCAAAGTACTTGTCATACTCTTCAATGCCGGTTTTATAGATACCGGCGATCTTTATCTTTCGTTGTCTCGGGGGATCACCATTATTATTGAAAAAGAAAACCCTC
>DATHEH010000303.1:0-3501 GCA_035318685.1 Ferruginibacter sp. | reverse complement strand
CCGGTAAAATCAATAGCTCCGGGAGCAAGCTGTTATTTATTCATAACCTGCATTGATTCCATGGGATAGAGATTGGTGGTAAGCGTCAGGTTAAGCGAGGCGATATACCTGAATAATTCGTGCAGGGGTATGCCGGGCACTTTGAATTTTTTTACCGGGATCTTATCCGGGTCAAGGTTGCTGTCTTCCTGCCTTACCTTATCCACCGCGTACAGCGTAGCAACGATCTCCTTGCCGATAAATATCCTTAAAGCAAGGGGTTCAAAACGGTCGCGGTTATAATCATAAATGTATTTTGAGCAGAGGTCATCAAGGCTTTGGCTATCATCGAGGGTAACGGATACCTCGCCTGTAAGATCACCGTGCTCAAAGTGTAGTTCATTTTCCATGCTGCCTGGTTTGTTTGGTTATATAAAAGAGAATAAAAAACATGCCAGTTTTTTCAAACCGCTATTGTGGCATAGTATTTATGCCTTGGTCATTTCAAAAAATGTGCTATAAGACATGAACACGCTATTTGATATCGGCCCTGTTACACCCCGGGGATTTCATTATTACCCGGATTTTATCACGAAAGAAGAAGAAGAAAAACTTTTAGAGTATATCCGTGGCTTTGACCTGCAGACCATGAAATTTCACCAGTACGAAGCTAAGCGCAAAGTGATGGGCTTTGGCAGGGGCTGGAGCTTTACAGAGCAAATGCTTAAAGACGGTAACCCTATACCCGCCGAATTTGACTTTTTAACGGAGAGGATCGCAGCAAAACTTTCGATAGAAAAGAAACAGGTAGCCCAGGTACTCGTAACTGAATACCCGCCTGATTCGGTTATCAACTGGCACCGGGATGCGCCGCCCTTTGATATCATTGCCGGTGTGTCTTTGCTTTCAGACTGTGTTTTTAAATTAAGGCCGCATGATAAGGATAAACAGACCAGGCCGGCAACGATCTCATTAGCGGTACAAAGACGGTCGCTTTATACCATGCAGGGCCCGGCCAAATCGGAATGGCAGCACTGCACTGCCCCTGTGAAGAAGATAAGGTATTCGCTTACCTTCCGGACCTTAAAAAAATAAGAGGAGGCGGTCTGATATCTATTCTTTGTCAGTTTGACGTATACAGTTTTTGTTCCTTTGTATAGTAGGTCTTCATCATTCCCTTTTTATCTATGATGATCGGTGCGCCCGTAGGGCTTTTGGTTTTGGTCTTTGTGTGGATCTTCAAAAATTCCTTTACTTCTATATTTACCTTTCCCTTGTATTTACTATAGATATTTTTGATCTCGTTCTTCAATATCTTTTTAATTACCAGCACCAGTTCTTTGATCTTGGCATCGGGAATGGCATTGGCAACCGAATAAGGAGATATCCTGGTTTCCCATAAGATCTCATCCGAATAACTGTTGCCGATACCCCTGATTACGTCCTGGTCTGTTAAAAGTTTTTTTATGCTGGTCTTCCTTTGCAGGGCCTGCTTCAGGTATTTAAAATTCAACGCGGGGGAGATCGCATCCACACCTGCTTTGTCAATAGGGTCGAGCCTGATGTTGGCGTTTTTCATCCTGTCGGTCAATACCAGTCCTTTACCTCCTTCAAAATAAAGTTCGGCGATAGAAGAGTGATGCTGATGCTTTTTTTCAAAAACAAAAATATCGCCTGTAAGCATCAGGTGCAGTCCCAGTAAGGTGTTACCGGAAAATTCAAAACGCATTTCTTTGCCGGAGCGGTAGATCCTTTTGAGCGTTTTATTGGTTAAGCGTTTTGAAAGTTCAGCCGGCTTATCCTGCAGTTTTTTACCATTGATGACCCTGACCTTTACGAGTTTTTTTCCTGCAAAGATCTTATCCAGGTTCCTTGCAAATACTTCTACGTCGGGTAATTCGGGCATATTTTTAAAATTTATGGTTTTACCAATGCAAAAAATAAACCAGATAAATTTCCGGTTTTACCACAAAACGCGGAGATTTTACACGAAGAACAGCAAGATATTTCTACCCGTTCTCCGTTTATTCTCCCATTGTGCTTCGTGCCCATCTTTGTTTCTTTGGGTTAACGAACTTGTGCCCACCAGCGATCAATAGCGGGAGATAACCAGTGCCGTTACGATAAAACGAATTGAGAAAAATATTCCGCTATCGTGTTCCCATTCAACTATTCTCCCGGTCTTCTAACCTGTATTTCGGAGATAAATGCCGTTTGGCATGAAAATTTCAAGCGTTAAAGTGTACCTGATTAAAAACAATAAAATCTTATTTTATGTTATTCCCAATTATAGTTTTGCTCGGTGTGATGATAGGTGTTGGCGTTTACGCGGCATTCAGCAACAAAAACAAAGGCATAGTTAACAGAAGAAGTGTGTAGGCCTAATCAATGATGGCCTCATCAGGCTTATTTTTCCAGGAGTCTATGATCTCTTTAATTAATTTCCTGTATTCCTCCATGTTTTCAGGTTTGCTATATATTCCCTGGGTGAAGGGTAAAAATTCTTTAAGGAGTGGCTCTTCCGGGTCACCGGTTGTTATAAAAATAAACGGAACAGTCATCAGGCTTGCCCTGCTAAATGCCTGCATCTTTTTCCGCAATTCAAAGCCGTTCATCACGGGCATATTGATATCAGAGAATATTATAAATGGGATTTCGTGGGTACCTGCCAGGTAAGTATAGGCATCTAAGCCGTTCTTAAAAGTTAGGATCTCATTTGGCAATTGCAGGTCTGAAAATATATTTTGTAAAAGGTCCAGGTCATCCTGGTCGTCTTCGATCAATACGATCTTGCCATCTTTGTTCATGGGTAATTCTTTTTTGCCGGGGTAAATCTATACTATAATAACGGTTAAAGATAAATTATATGCGGTTTTTTAAAATAACCTCCCCTGCTGCCCGGGCCTCCTGAACAAGGCTGTATCCAGGCTCCATTCTTCCGCATTCATATTATAGATCTTGCCATATTTTTTATATTGCTGTGCCACCATGTCGGCGATACTTCCTTCTCCCCGCATGCGCACCCCCCAGCGGGTATCGTTCACTTTACCATCATGGCTTTGCTCTATGAGGTGCCATACCTTATCGGCGTGGTTAGGAAAATTTTTGTACAGCCAGTCGTGAAAGAGGAATTTTATGGCGCCGTTCAGGCGTATAAAAGTATAGGCCGTAAAAGTTGCGCCGTTATCCGCCGCAGCTTTCATGATCCTTTGCATTTCATGCTCATTCAGGCCAGGTATCATCGGCCCCATCATTACCCCCATGCGTACACCTGCACTGCTCAGTTCATTTATCACTTTTAATTTTTGTTTGGCGGTGGTGGTACGCGGTTCCATGATGCGGCGCAGGTCTTCATTAAAAGAAGTGATGGATACCATGGCCGATACGATATTCTTTTTCGCCATCTCCTGCAATATATCCTTGTCTTTCAGTATCCAGGAATTTTTTGTGAGTATGCCAACCGGCTGGTTGAATTCATTGCAAACTTCCAGCAGTCCCCTTGTTAAGCGGTATTGCTGCTCG
>DATHEH010000302.1:0-18294 GCA_035318685.1 Ferruginibacter sp. | reverse complement strand
CCGGTAAAATTTATATTGCTGTTGTCATTTATAAAAAGAAAAGCGTTTTTCTCATCTTCGGTCCTGATGCGGTACAACCCTTCTTCCTGTGCAATTGCAGATACGGTGAATTTCCCTTTGTCCAGGACACCCGTATCCAATAATTCAGGAGATTTCTGGCTAAAGAATAATTCGTCCAGGTAAACCTTTTTAATTTCCGAATTCTGCAGTTTACCTGTAACTGTGAATTTCCCTTTATCAGATTCCCTGTTACATGATAACAGCATGGCAGCCATGATAACTGCAGTCAATAATCTTTTCATTACTTAGTCGTTTAATTTTTCTTCTAATAATTTATTTACAATTTGCATATCTGCTTTTCCTTTACTGAGCCGCTTTACTTCACCTGCAAATAATCCCATCAGGCCTTTCTTACCGGTTTTGTACTGGGTCACTTTGTCCGGCATTTTAGTGATCACTTCATTTATCCATTGCTCAATAGAGCTGCTGTCATTCTCCTGTAACAGGTTTAATGCTGTGGCGATCTCCAAAGGATCTTTCCCGGGATCTTTCAGTAATTCAGCAAAAACCTTTGATGAAGCGATACTGAAGCCCAGTTTCCCTTCTTCCACCATACTGATCAGCTTCGCAATTTTTACCGGGGCTAATGTGAATTCTTTAAAACCGGTATTATGCTCATTCAAATAACTTTTCACAGGGCCCAGCATCCAGTTGGCAGCGGCTTTATAATTATACGTATGTTTTATCAGTTCTTCAAAATAAACAACCTGTTCTTTATCATCGCAAAGCACCGTGGCATCATATGCTGATAAATGGAGTTCGGAAGTATACCTGCTGATTAATACATTTGGTAAAACCGGGAGGCCTGCCTGTATCTCCGCTAAAAGATCATCCGTGATAAGAAAGGGGCTAAGGTCGGGGTCTGGGAAATAACGATAATCATCCGCATCTTCCTTTGTGCGTAAAGAGAAGCTGGTATTATTATCGGCATCGTAACTCCTGGTTTCCTGGATGATCTTTTCACCCTTTTCGGTGATCTCAATCAAGCGCTTCACTTCCACATCAATAGCCCTTTTTACATTTCGGATGCTGTTAAGATTTTTTACTTCCACACGCGTGCCCAATCTTGTTTCGCCTGCCAGGCGGATAGAGATATTTGCATCGCAGCGCATACTTCCTTCTTCCATATTGCCATCGCAAATACCCAGCCAGCTGACGAGTTTCCGCAATTCGGTGATGTAGGCAAACGCCTCTTCACTGCTGTGAAGATCAGGCTCGCTTACGATCTCAAGCAAGGGCACACCCGCACGGTTGAGATCAATAGCTGTATAATTCTCATCGATATCGTGTAAACTTTTTCCGGCATCTTCTTCTATATGGATGCGATTGAGGCGGATATTGCGTTCGGCTTCTCCCACCTTTATTGTAACAAAGCCATTTTTGCAAATGGGTGTTGTATGTTGCGAGACCTGGTAACCCTTTGGAAGATCAGGATAAAAATAATTTTTACGGGCAAAATAATTGTGCTGTTCAATTTCGCAATGTAATGCAAGCCCAAGCTTAATGGCATATTCAATTGCCCTGGTATTCATTTTTGGCAAAGTGCCGGGATGGGCGAGGGTAATAGGGCTGATATGGGTATTCGGATCAGTGCTGAAAGCGGCGCTGTCACCACAAAATAATTTGCTGTTCGTAAGAAGCTGTGTATGCACTTCCAACCCAATCACTACCTGGTATTTGTTGTTTTCTATCACGCGGCAAAGTTAAAGCAAAGAAGCCAGACAGAACCCTGGCGGCGGTTGTAACCCCGCCAGCGGTTTAAAGTAAAACCCCGCCAATATTATGACGGGGTTTATAAAAATATATTTTACTTAACCGCCGACAGGCCAGTTAGGCGCTGTCGGGGTAAAATGGCTTATAAATTAGCTGTTTTTAATTTTTTTGGGATCTTGATATCAAAACTCATCTCGCTGCTGTTGCGTTTTGCTTTGATATTATAAGCTGCTTTATCCTGTGTGTCGTGCAGTTGCTCCCTTGCGTCATCTGTGTTGGCTACTTTTTTTCCAGCTATCTCTGTAACAACATCATCTTTTTTAAGTCCTGCTTTTTCTGCCGGCGAATCCTTGTCCACATCCAGCACCTTTACACCATTGCCGTCCTCTGTATCCTGGATCTTCAGGCCCAGCTTGTGACGGGAGAACATAAGATCATTATAAAGATTGAAGCTTCCACTTCCGGGGGTGTAGATACTCGGCGCCATATCAGCCATTCCATCGTCATTCCACTTTTCAATTCTCGGAACGCCTTTTACACGCGGCACAGCACGCGGTACTGTATAAGACCTTGTGAGGCCATCAGGCCCACTGAAGGAATAAGCCATTGCATCTGCACCCTTGCGTTCTCCCAAAGTTGCTTTGACAGAATTTTCTTTACCATCTCTTTTATACAATACTTTTACGTCCTCTTTTGGTTTCATTGATGATACCGCTTCATACAGGCTTCCCGGATCATCTACTTTTTTCTCTCCCACCTTAGTGATAATATCACCAACCTTAAGTCCTGCTTTATCTGCAGCGCTTTCTTTAGTAACATCAGTGATCTTAGCGCCTCCTTCTGCGTCTTCCGTAGTTACGCCCAGGAATGCGCCGTGGTTGTCATCGTTCCAGTTAAATGAAAAGGGTTCACCGGCTATTGTTGCATTTCTAAACCGATTGCCATTCCATATCGTTACATTTCTCTTGTTAACGGTGATCTCGTCGTCTTTGAATTCTGATAAAGGCTTACCGTTGATGGTTACCTTATCACCTTTGATCTCTACAGTGATCTTTGTGTCCTTATCACCTTTTTTACGAATAATGATCTCCTGGGATTCTTTCTTGTCTTTGTCTCCCTTTTCTCCTTTGTCGCCTTTGTCTTCCTGGGCAACAACTGTTGTGGTCAGTGCGGTTAAACCCAACAGGGCCGCGGTAAAAATGATTCTTTTCATGGTTGTGTATTTTTATATACGAAATGTTTAGTAGGTCAAATGTAAAGCCTTTTTTGCAATTACGAAATATTTCGCAGATAATTTTTTTGCTTTAACAAAAATTTTGAGATTAGGCTGCTTAGCCACAGAAACACGGAAACACAGAATATCAGGCCGGGTTAGATTTTATATAAGTACGGACAGGGCAATTATCTACAAAGCCTTCACCAATGAAGGTCATACCGATCTTTTCCAGCACTTTAATAGAGGCGATGTTCTCAATATGTGCTCTTCCGGTGATCAGTCGGAGGTTCAATATTTTGAAACCATGATCAAGCGTATGCCCGGCAGCTTCCGCAGCAAAACCTTTGCCCCATGATTTCTGCGAGAAACGGTAACCAAGATCGGTCTCATCCGGTTCGGGGCGGTATTTTAAGCCACACCAGCCAATGAATTCCATATTGTCTTTTAGATGGATGGCCCAGCGGCCAAGACCTTTTTTGTATTGAGGCAGGATGATATTGCGTAATATCTCTTTTGCCTGCTCTTCGGTTTTTAATATTGGCTCGTGTATATATTTTACAACTTCAGGATCGCTGTTGAGGGATAAGATCAATGGGGCATCTTCTATCGTAAACTGTCGAAGGAGGAGTCGGGGTGTTTCGAAAATGATGTGCATGAGGAAAATAATTTTGCAAAGAGCACAAAAGAGAAAAGGAGGCCATGTCCTTTCCTCTTTCCCTCTTTTGACCTCTTAGCCTAATAATGACTTAACTTTTTCAATAACCTGTTTCAGATTACTAACTTCCTGCCCGCCTGCGGTGGCCAGGTTCTTTTGTCCGCCGCCACCACCTTTAATTAAGGGAGCAACATGTTCCTTGATTATTTTACCGGCGTCTAAATTTTTTGCAGCAACAACCGTATCTGAAATACTTATCGCTACATGCGCCTTGCCATCGATATTACAACAGAGCACAACAAGGTGGTCATGCAAATGATGTTTGATATCGAAGCATAATTTTTTCAAAGAATCAGGATTGGGCACTTCGATGACCTCACCAATAAAACTTACGTTATCGATGATCTCATCCTTTTGCATCAGTTCATTCCTGATACCAACAAGCTGCCTGGCTTCCAAACCTTCTATTCGTTTTTGAAAACTACTATTTTCGTTCAATAGATTTTCTACGGCCTTATTCAGGTCTGCAGGGTTTTTAAGAATATCACGAATCACACGTATGGCAAGGAACTGCTCATTGATGAGCATCTCTGCGGCCTTACCGCAAACGGCTTCAATACGGCGAACACCAGCTGCTACGGCACTTTCGCTTTTTATTTTGAAAATGCCCAGTTCGCCTGTGCTGCCCACGTGTGTGCCGCCGCATAATTCGATAGAGTAAGCGGGATCCATTGTAACCACCCGTACAACATCCCCGTATTTTTCACCAAACAAAGCCATGGCGCCCATAGCCACAGCCTCGTCTTTTTTCATTTCTTTAATAACAACAGGAATATTCTGTCTTATCTTTTCGTTCACCAGTTTTTCTACCGTTGCGATCTCGTCATCGCTCACTTTGGAAAAATGACTAAAGTCGAAGCGAAGGTGTTCTTCATTTACCAATGAGCCCTTCTGCGCCACATGTTTGCCCAATACCTGGCGTAAAGCTGCATGCATCAGGTGGGTAACACTGTGATGTAGTGCAATATCTTTTCTTCTTACCACGTCCACTTTAGCGATCACTTCACCGTTCATATCCCCGGGAACAGATTCTGCAAAATGGATAATGAGGTCATTTTCTTTTTTGGTATCCGTGATGGTTAATGGTTCATGGTTAATAGTTAATAGCCCGGTATCTCCTACTTGTCCACCACTCTCCGCATAAAAGGGAGTCTGATCCAACACTATTTGATAAAGTTGTTTACCCTTGCCCGAAACTTTCCTGTATTTAACGATCCTGGCCTTTGTTTCCAAAGAATCATATCCAACGAATTTTGAAGAAGGGAGGTCATTTACAGTGATCCAGTCTTCGGTATCAAGTGTAGTTGCAGCACGACTGCGGTTCTTTTGCTTTTGCATTTCCACTTCAAAACCCTTTTCATCTACATCGAAGCCTTTTTCAGTTGCCACTAATTTTGTAAGGTCAAGCGGGAATCCAAACGTATCATAAAGCTTGAACGCTTCTTCACCTGATATATCGTGTGATGCAGCATCCAACATTGACAATCCCTTATCAACGGTTTTCAAAAAAGCATCTTCTTCTTCCTTTACAACTTTGGCTACAAAGTCAAGTTGTTTTGTCAACTCCGGGAAAACGGTTTCAAACTGCTTTGCAATTAACGGTAAGAGTTTATGCAGTAAGGGTTGCTTATGGTCGAGGTAAGAATAATAATACCTAACAGCTCTTCTTAGTATGCGGCGTATAACATAGCCTGCACCTGTGTTGGATGGCAGCTGCCCGTCTGCAATGGTAAAGCTTATCGCTCTTATATGATCGGCAATGACCCTGAATGCAATGCTTTGCTTGTCATCACCGGCCTTGTATTTTTTACCGGTGATCTTTTCCGTTGCTGCAATAGTATCGGTAAAAACATCGGTATCATAGTTACTTTGCTTTTTTTGAATTACCCTTGTCAGCCTTTCAAACCCCATTCCCGTATCTACATGCTTGTTGGGCAACGGTTCGAGACTGCTATCTTTTTTCCTGTTGAACTGGATGAACACATTGTTCCAGATCTCTATTACCTGCGGGTGATCATTGTTCACCAGGGTTTTTCCATCCACTGCCTTTCTTTCTTCTTCAGTCCTGCAATCCACGTGAATTTCGGTGCATGGCCCGCAGGGACCTGTATCACCCATCTCCCAGAAATTATCTTTTTTATTGCCTAAAAGAATGCGGTCTTCGGCGATCACTTTTTTCCATTCGTTATAAGCTTCCTCATCTTTTGGCAGACCTTCTTTTTCATCACCTTCAAAAATGGTAACATATAGTTTATCCTTGTCGAGTTTGTAGGTTTCGGTTAATAATTCCCAGCTCCAGGCAATGGCTTCTTTTTTAAAATAATCGCCAAAGCTCCAGTTGCCCAGCATTTCAAACATAGTATGATGGTAGGTGTCTACGCCAACTTCTTCCAGGTCGTTGTGCTTGCCGCTTACCCTTAAACATTTTTGCGTATCTGCGACCCTGCTATCGGGTGCTTTTTTGTTGCCCAAAAAATAATCTTTGAACTGGTTCATCCCCGCATTGGTAAATAACAAGGTAGGATCATCTTTCACCACGATAGGCGCAGACGGCACAATGATATGCCCCTTCGACCTGAAAAAATCAAGAAATTGTTGTCGTATCTCAGCACTCTTCATCATATACCAAATGTTTAAATGGTTGATTTTTGCGATTTATGGAGTTATATTTGTAAACTTTTGCTCAATGGGGCAAAGGTAAAGAATTCGTTTGTGGTTTGATAACGTTGCGCTTATGCCATTGAAATCTTTAATATTCTCCTTGTAAAAGGGCCATGAAAAAAATAAAATACTACTATAATACGCATACGCTTCGGTATGAGAAGCTGGTTACGCCTTTCCGGGTTAAACTGTTACGCATATTTGGTTTTATTTCAGCCGCACTGGTAACTTCCGCAATAATCATCTGGATCTATACCAGGTTTGTTCCTAATCCTGGCGATAAGGAAGCCCAGGTAAAATACGAACTGGTAAAAGAGAATTACAAGACCCTTGCAGAAAAGACAAAGGCACTCCAGCAGCAAATGGCCGACCTGGAGAAGCGGGATAACCAGGTTTATCGGTCCATTTTTGAAGCGATTCCTTTATCAGACAGTGCAAGAGCAAAGGCCATTGAGCAAAAAAAGGAAATTGCCAAGATCGATTTGCTGAAGAATGATGAAGAACTACTTGGTGCAGACATAGCAAAGACCCTCAACAATATAACTCAGCGGGTGGCTTACCAGTTTGAAAGCTATAATGCCATTGAAAAGCTTATCAATAACCAGGAGACGAAACTGGCATGTATCCCGGCCATACAACCGGTGAGTAACAAGGAACTTAACAGGATAGCCAGTGGCTTCGGGATGCGAATACATCCCATATATGGTATTGCCAAAATGCACTACGGCCTTGATTTCACAGCACCCCAGGGAACACCCATTTATGCTACGGGTGACGGGGTGGTTAGTACGGCCGGTTACGGTACGGGTACGGGTAACCACGTGATCATCAATCATGGTTATGGATATGAAACAGAGTATATGCATATGGTGAAAATAAAAGTAAGGGGAGGACAAAGGGTAAAGCGTGGCGAAGTGATCGGCTGGGTTGGTAATACAGGAGCCAGCACAGGCCCGCACTGCCATTATGAAGTGCATATAAATGGTTCAGCAGTTGACCCGGTTTACTTCTTCTTCAACGACCTGACAGCAGAGCAATATGATTATGTATTAAAACTGGCAGCTACTGGTAGTGCCAAAAGTTTTGATTAATTTTAATTATGGAACTTAACCAGATCTCTTTTTCTTTTGATGATACGCAGGTAATAAATGCACCTGGGGTTAAGGATGTTGTTATGGAAAAGCCCCCTGGCAATAAGGTAAAAGTTAAAACAGATAATAAAAAACTTACGAGGGGCAGGATGAGTTTGAAAGATATGGATACCGGCGCAGACCTTATAGAAGTACCCGAAGATGAAGTGCTGTTTGAAAAAAAATATTATGCAATAGGCGTTGTGGCTGATATGTTCAAAGTGAACCAGTCGTTGATACGTTTTTGGGAAAACGAATTTGATATCCTCAAACCAAAAAAGAACGGAAAGGGTGACAGGCTCTTCAGGCCGGAAGACGTAAAGAACTTAAAACTTATTTACCACCTGTTGCGTGAAAGAAAATATACTATCGAAGGCGCTAAGGAATACCTTAAGCAGAATAAAAAGGTCAATGAAAAATTCGCTTTGATAGAGTCATTGAAAAAACTGAAAGGTTTTTTGAATGAACTGAAAGCAGATCTATAACCACCTGTTAACATAATAAATTCTCCCTGTTACATTCTTGTTCCGATATTTATCTCCTGGAAAAATTCCACATTTCCTGTTTCTTTTTATTGTAAAATGCATGACCATGAAAAAATGTTTATTGGTGCTGATGTTCTTTATACCTGCAACAGCTGAGCTTTTGGGACAGGCACAGTACGAGATCATCAAAGATGAGAAACACCCGGAGCAACACATCCTTCGTGGGATCATCAATAAGTACCTTGTGCAAAATGATTCTACCTATCGCTGGTATAATTCCAGCCAGGGCAGTTATAAGCCAGACACAGCAACCCTTTCAACTTTTGGCAGGAATAAAGACAAAGTGCAATTCGTGGTCTTTGGCGGAACCTGGTGTGAGGATACGCAGTTTGTATTGCCCAAATTTTTTAGGCTGCAGGAAATGAGTGGCATTCCCGATAATAACATCACATTTTTTGGGGTTAACCGGGCAAAAAGATCGCTGTCCGGTATTACCGATGCGTTCAATGTAAAACTGGTGCCTACAATAATCATTATGAAAGAAGGAAAAGAAATCGGTCGCGTTGTAGAGTACGGAAAGACCGGGAAATGGGATAAAGAACTGGCGGATATTCTGAACCAGTAATTAATAGCAATGAAATGTTTTTTTACTTTGTTTATGATATCCATAGCATTTACTTCAAATGCCCAGACCGAAGTAGACAAATACAGGGTAATTTTTCCCGCGGAAACAAGACTTAGGTCGGATGGGGTTCATGGAAGATTTACCCCGGATACAAATGATATAAATAAAGCCGATAGCATTTCTACACTTTATATCTCATCGGGCACCTACAAGAATAAATACATCAAAGGCGAAATAAAAAACTACGGGGAACACTTTAAGCAGTACTTTGGGCTTATCGTTGACGGACACAAAGTTATTTTTATAAATGCCAGCTGCAGGATGCAGGCCTGCTTTCTTACTTACCTGTGTTACCCAAAAGGAGGTGGTGCCTGTTATTTTAAAACCAAGGTCCGGTTGATTGACGAAAAGGTGATCGAATTTGGTATCAACGCTCCCAAATAGATTACCCTTCCCCTTTTGGTTCATTTATTATTGTTACTGTATTTGCCGTGGCAGCAAGTGCAAGTTCATTTTCTTCCAATATTTTTTTTAGGAAAAAATTAAAGTCTTCTTTTATCGAATTAAATTCCTCTAATGCGATCGGGTGAGTAAAGTATTCGATCATTATTACGAGCCCCCCTTTATTGATCTCCGAAAAATAAACTGAAGAAGAAGAGATAAGGCCCGGTTTCATCCCCAAATATTTTTTTATCTCTGTAGTAAGGTCTTTTGAAGCGACAAGTTTGGTTGAAGGATTGAGTTCGAGTTTTATTTCGGCCCTTCGCTGGGTACGCATGCTCCAGTTGTCAACCACGCTATCAACCATTTGCTTATTGGGTACGGTAACCAGCGTTTTATCTGCAGTACGTATGCGTGTGCTGCGTAAACCTATTTTTTCTACCGTGCCCGTAATGGCGTTTACTTTCAGCAGGTCACCGGTTGTAAAAGGCTTGTCAAAAAAGATTATGAAAGAAGCGATAAGGTTCTCCAGGCTTTCTTTGGCAGCTAATGCCAGTACAGCCCCTACAATGCTAAGGCTGGTCAGTAAGTTGCCGATAGGTTGATTAAAGCAAGCTTTTATTACCAGTAGTAAACCAATAATGGAAATAAGCACTTTTAAAAAATCGCGGAAGAAGACAACCAGTTGGTCCTTCTCTTTTTCTACGGTCATGGATGCATTTTGTTCCAGTACAATAGCGATGAAGTCAACCGCCCTCATTAAGAACCAGGTAAAGAAAACAACAATAAGGCCGATGCCGGTCTTGTTGACGATCTCTTCCGTGGAATGGCCATAGACCTTGAATTGAAAATCACGGGGAAAATTGAGTTTATCCAGTGTGAAGACAATGATCACTACCAGCAGGAACCATTGTAGCGGCGCAACCAGCAGGTCAATGAAATCTTTTTTGCTGACATTTTTCCACGTGCGATGTACCAGGCGAAACAGGAGAGCGGCAATATAGCGTGAAAGGTATTTTTTTATGATGAACATCAATAAAATAATACCGCCTACTATACAGTAGGCAGCGATACTGTTGTCTAAAAAAATCTGGTTAAAAAACTCCATGGAATAAAAATACTACATCTTGTGCATTCTATCTTATCTGGTAAATGTCAATGCGATCGCCTTTATTAAGGTAAATTTTTCCATTCATGGCCTTAATGCCCAGGTAATCGCCAAAAAAAGGCGGGAGTTTGTATTCTTTTAGTGAAAGTGAACCCAGTTCGTAGCTGTATAATTTATTATCATAGAAACCATATATCATCCTGCCGGATACTTCCACATTATTCCAGTGCAAAAAAGGCAGGCGGTTCTTAAAAGCGCCATAGTAGTCAAAAATATAAAAACCTTTTTCCGGGTCGTATAAGTATATGAAATTATCCCTGTCGATTATCTGTTCCGGGGAGGGGATACTGTCAAATAACATTCTCCAGTCCGTTGTTTCCTGCAGGAGCTTACCCTCTTCATCAATTTTTTTCAGTTTAAGGTCCTGTTCGTCGAAAAGCCAGATATTATTATCGTAAGCAAGGGTAATACTTTTTACAGAAAAGATATTCTGCTTCCTGAAATTGATGGAATTGCGGGCTGTTAAAAACCTGTCCAATACTACTACCGTGGAATAATTCTTATAGTACAACAATATCTTTAACGGGTTGGATACGTCAACAGAAGAAGGGTTGCCATATTTTTTTACATCATTGAAGATGGCAACAGAGTCACCGTTGGCATCTGTTTTTTTTAACTGGTTATTACTTATGGTATAGATGTTATCAAGGTTGTCAACCGTGAGGTATGAAATATCCCCTTTGACTATTTTTAAAAGACGGAAAGCCGTATCATTTTGTGCGTAAGTTGTGATAGTTATTGCCACAGAGGCGCAGAAGCAGAGAAGAAATATTATTGATCCTGTTTTTTTCATTTGGTATAGTACTTCAGTTCTAAATTTTCACCGTCAAATACAGCGTAGCTAAAATATTGTATCCAGTCACCAAGGTTAATATACCTGCTTTTGTCACTTAATTTGAAATCGATGGGTAAGTGCCGGTGCCCGAAGACCAGGTAATCATAAAAATCTTTTTGCAGCACTTCTTTACAATAGATGATCAGCCATTCTTTATCCTCACCTAAAAAAACCTCATTTGTCTGCCCGGTTTGTGCCCGGCTTTTCCTGCTGAAATAGTGTGCAATGCCCATGCCAACCATTGGCGGTAAAATTCCAAACAACCAGTTGCAGGCCTTATTGCGGAATATCTTTTTAATGAGTTTGTACCCATGGTCGCCCGGGCCAAGGCCGTCCCCATGCCCAACCAGGAATTTTTTATTGTTGAATTCAAATGAAGCCGGCTCAAAATGAACGGGGATATTGAGCTCTTTCTGAAAATAATCCTTCATCCACATATCGTGGTTACCTACAAAAAAATGAATGGGAATACCGGCATCTGTGATCTCTGCCAGCTTGCCCAGGATGCGGACATATCCTTTTGGCACAACTTTATTGTACTCGTACCAGAAATCGAAAAGGTCACCAACAATAAAGATCTGCGCAGCGTCTGCTTTTATTTCATCCAAAAATTTTACGATCTTTTTTTCTCTAAGAAGGCTGGCTTCAGCATTGGGTGCACCAAGATGAAAATCGGAAAGAAAGTAGATCTTTTTGTTGCTTGCCACTTCCATTTCGGTCAGGGTTTATTTTTTTTCTGCAGGTACTGCATCAAGTCTCCTGATTCTATTTCGGGTTGGCTGCCAATATTGCCGTTGAACCAATATATCCATGCTGTAATGGGTTGGCCATCCTGGTAAGCCACAACCTCCTCACGTTTGTACAAGGGCTGTTCCCCTGCTTCTGTATTGAGACCTTCATAATCGTCAAGTTGTGCTATTGCCCATGAAAATTCCATGGGATCATTGATCGCATATAATTCACCGGAAATAAATTTTTCTTCAGCAGTAGGAATTGCAACAGGATATTCACCCATATCATACAGCTTTCCTTTAACCACCGTTTCTCCTAATAAGTGAAAGTATTTGGTAAGGTAATTATAAACAGGATTCCGGAATCCGCTGCGCAGGGAACCATATACAAATAAGTTATAGATCTCTTTGTTCATACACGATAAAGATACTTGTTAATATGCAATTATGATTCTACGAGGAAGCAATATACTTCCTTAGGCCCGTGCACACCGGTTACCAGCGTTTTTTCAATATCGGCGGTACGGCTTGGACCTGTTGCAAAAGTTATAAGCGAAGGGATGTTACCTGCATATCTTTCTTTGATCAGCTGCAGCGCATCTTTTACATCATAAACCAGTTGATTGGTATAAGCAATGCAAACGTGCACAGGCGCATATACACTTACCGTTCGGCCGCTTTGCTGCGCAGCACTCATTACAATGGTGCCGGTTCTTGCCACCAGGTATTCACAACCGGTTACAGAAGCATCACAACCGGGTAGGTTAATGGTGTTGCTGAATACGCTATTCCACTTATCTGTATTACAATATATTTTTGTCCATTGTTTTGTGGCTATCAGTTGCCGCACCTGGGCCTCCATATCCTTTTCATCAATGCAAAAAGCAAACTTGCCCTGCATGCGGGTGAATTCTTCCGCAAAGGTTATTTCCAGCTCATCCGTTTGTGGTAAAAAAACAGAATTGGCTCCCTCGCTTTGGGGAAAAGGCAAAGGCACCGGGTTACTCAGTGCCTGCCGTATCTTTTTTAATATATTTTCTTTTGCCGGTGTTACAGCCATGTGTCGATTTAAATTGCAGGTGGCGTTTTTAATGTTTCGGGCAATTCGGTCCCGGGTGGTTCGCTTACCGTTTCTTTCGCATCATCAACGATAACATCCAATACCTTTTTTTCTTCATAAGGTCTTTTACCGATCAATGCTTCCACATCGCTCTTAAAAAGAACTTCTTTCTTTAATAATTCCTTCGCCAGTTTTTCTACATCACCTTTTTTCTCGATCAGGAGTTTTTTGGTGATCTGGTATGCATTATCAATTAATTTACGCACCTCTTCATCGATCATCTTTCCTGTTTCTTCACTGAAGGGTTTGGTAAAAACATTTTCCTGGTTAGGATCGTAATAACTGATATTGCCTACCTTATCATTCATTCCGTAAACGGTGATCATGCTGTAGGCGATCTTGGTTATCTGCTGCAGGTCATTACTTGCACCTGTACTTATTTTACCAAAGAAGATATCCTCACTTGCCCTTCCGCCAAGGGTCATACATATCTGGTCCATCAGCTGGTCAGTATTGTATAAGTATTGCTCCTTTGGCGTGTATTGGGCATAACCCAATGCTGCTGTTCCTCTTGGTACAACTGTAACTTTCAATAAGGGGTAAGCATGTTCAAGGTACCAGCCACAGATCGCATGTCCTGCTTCGTGGTAGGCAATGATCTCTTTTTCTTCAGGAGATATGATCTTATTCTTCTTCTCCAATCCACCGATGACCCTGTCGATCGCATCCTGGAAATCACTCATATCAACAGCTTCCTTTCCTTTTCTTGCGGCGATCAATGCGGCTTCGTTACAAACGTTGGCGATGTCAGCACCCGCAAAACCCGGTGTTTGCTCTGCCAGTTTATGAATATCGAGTGTTTGAGAAATTTTTATCGGCTCAAGATGAACTTTAAAGATGGCTTCCCTTCCCACAAGGTCAGGACGGTCTATCGAGATCTGCCTGTCGAAACGGCCCGGCCTCAAAAGTGCACTATCCAAAACATCGGGCCTGTTGGTAGCAGCTAAGATGATGATGCCAAGGTCTGTTCCAAACCCATCCATCTCAACGAGTAACTGGTTGAGCGTATTTTCTCTTTCGTCATTACTCATCATCATATTCTTTCCTCTTGCCCGGCCTATTGCATCTATCTCATCTATAAAAATTATGCATGGCGCTTTTTCTCTGGCCTGTTTGAACAGGTCACGAACACGGCTTGCACCAACACCTACGAACATTTCCACGAAATCACTACCACTAAGACTGAAAAAAGGTACCTGGGCTTCACCGGCAACAGCTTTTGCCAAAAGTGTTTTACCGGTACCCGGAGGACCGACCAGTAATGCACCTTTCGGTATCTTACCGCCAAGTGCTGTATATTTTTTTGGATTCTTTAAAAAGTCAACGATCTCCATAACTTCCACCTTGGCTTCATCGAGGCCTGCCACATCACCAAAGTTGATATTGACACGTGTCCCTTTTTCAAATAATGTTGCTTTGGATTTACCGATGTTGAAGATGCCTCCGGGTCCGCCACCACCACCTGGCCCCCCAACCTTACGCATCATCATCACAAATAATAAACCGATAAGTAAAATGGGAAGGAGGGTACTGATGATCTGTCCAAACAATTCACCTTCCTCGTCAGATTTTTCCGCTACTTCTTTTACGCCGGGATTTTGTTTATAAAATTCCGCAAGTTTGGTAGCATAGGTCTGGTTGTCAAGAATGCTGAAATACAATTGCGGTGGTTTCATTTTCACAGCAGCGTCATATTTCTTGTCGTCTTCTTTATCATTCAGCATGTTGCTGTACAAGCCGGCTTTATTTTTCAGGCTGTCTTTGTATAAAAATACACGAACGATCTTTTTATTACGGATGATGACTGATTTTTCAACATCTCCCTGCTTTAGCATTTCATGATATTTTTGCTGGTCGGTTTCAACACCGGCACTGCTCACGCCACGGAATACATTCCACCCAACGAGGCAGACCAATATGATACCATATACCCAGTAAATATTAAAGCGGTTCTTCTTCTTTAAAGGGTCATCTCCTTTTGGCGGTATGTTATCAGGATTATATTTCCTGTTGCTGTCTTGTTGATTCATATTTTTTGTGCCCTTATTTTTTACACCTGCTGTCCTTAGGCTCTGGTAGGTAGACGATTGTGTTTTACTGTTATTTTAAAAAGACGTTTAATTATTATTTAGTCATTATGCTCTGTTATGGGAGCATCACTCCACATTTCTTCCAACTGGTAAAATTTTCTTGGTTCAGGCAACATAATATGCACAACAACATTCACGTAATCGATAAGGATCCATTGCTGGCCCTGCCTGCCTTCGTGCTTATAAGCGATCTCCTGGCATTTTTCCTTTACATCTGTTTCGATAAAATCCGCAATCGCTCTTAGCTGTGTAGTATTACCGGCCTGGCAAATTATAAAAAAGTCTGCAACAGCTTCCGGTATCTTGCGGAGATCAAGGCTCACTATATGCTCGCCCTTTTTCTCCTGTATAGCATGAATGATGGTTTTGAAAATCTTGCTTTTACTCGTTATTCGTACAACACTGCTCTTTTTACGGCTATTTAATGCATTCAAATTGTTCAAATCTGGTAATATTTTGTTTTTTGCCTGCATTGGGTTCTGATGACCAAAGCGGGCTGATTGTTTATTGTTTTTTTACAAAGTAGCTTGTAGCTTGCAAATAATCGCAAAAGTAACACTTCTTTGCCATTTGGATAAGGATGCTTAAGGACAGTTTTTTTAAAATATTGGATACGGTGGATAGTACCAACAACTATGCCATGGGCCGTGTTCATGCAGGAATGGCGAGCCATGGCATGGTATGGTTTGCACAGGAGCAAACGGCAGGGAAAGGGCAGCGGGGAAAGGGCTGGCAAACCGAGCCAGGGAAAAACATCGCCATGAGCCTCGTTTTACAGCCTGAAAAGTTAAATGCAAGCCAACAATTTCTTTTAAGTGCTGCGGTGGCCCTGGCCTGTTTTGAATTTTTTGCGGGATATGCAGGGGATGAGACCAAAATAAAATGGCCAAATGATTTGTATTGGCGTGACAGAAAGGCAGGGGGTGTTTTAATTGAGAATGTATTTCATGGGAAACAATGGAAATGGGCAATTGCAGGCATTGGGATCAATATTAACCAGACGGATTTTGATGGCTCTTTACAAAACCCCGTCTCACTTAAACAGATCACCGGAAAAGAATTTAATACGGTTGACCTGGCGAAAGAACTGTATGCACGGTTGATGAAAAATATTGAGGAGATCAATGCAGAAGCACCGGAAGAATTGTTGAATAATTACAATAGGAATATCTATAAGCTTAACAAAACTGTAAAACTCAAAAAAGAAAATACCAGTTTTGAAACAGTGATAAGCGGTGTTTCTCCCCAGGGAAGATTATTGACCGTTGATGCAACCGACAGGCAATTTGATTTTGGAGAAGTGGAATGGGTGATCTGACGCATACCTGGTCTGACGTCCTCGTCTGACCAATATCTAATTGTTCGGACTCCCGCTATCTATCCAGCATATAAAAGCATTTAGCTGCGCCTGCGTGAGTGAGGCGTTTTGCGGCATCGTACCGGCAAGTATTGCTGCTCTTATGTTTGATCTTTTTGCAAATACTTCTCCATGACTTGTAAAGGGACCACCAATATTCAAGCTGCCGGTAGCATGGCAATTGCTATTGATGGAGCAGACTGAAGTAAGTATGGGTTGTATATCTGCTGAAAACTTAGGGCTTATGCCAACACAGGAGAAAGATATTCCGCCGCCTGATCCCCCACCTTCTTCAGTACCACTTTTACTGCAGGCTGTAAAAACTGATATAGCTGATAAAATGATCAGCATGCTTATGTATGTTTTTTTCATGGCCGGAAGTTTAAAGCTTTACTATCCTAACGATCTTTCCCGTCAAAAAGTTGCCATGTTTTTAAGATTTCTTCGGCGTGTTGTTTATTCTTAGGCCTTAAGAATATTTTTTTAATTACCCCTTTCTCATCAATTAAAAAAGTAGTGCGGTGCAGGCCCATGTAATTTCTCCCATACAATTGTTTTTCGCCCCATACACCATATTTATCAATAATGGTATGTTTGGGATCGGCGATCAAAGTAAAAGGCAGATCGTATTTGGCTTCAAATTTTTTATGTTTTTTTTCTTCATCAGGACTTACACCTAACACCACGAGACCATTCTTTTTCAGCAGGCTATAATTATCCCTGAAGTTACAGGCTTGTATGGTACAGGTTGGCGTATCGTCTTCAGGATAAAAAAATAAGATCACCCGCTGCCCTTTATAATCGGCTAATGAAACCTGTTTCCCGTTTTGATCATTGCCCTTGAATGAGGGAGCTTTGGTGCCTTCGGTTAAATGTGTTGCCATAGTAATTAGTTTAAACGTTAATCCGTTAATTAGTTAACCCGTAAAGCAATATGTAAATAGTTGCTCTCTTTAAATTCGTAAACTGCCTACCATTAACGTGCTAACGCATTAACCTATCTTGTAAAATGATATTTTTTTTCTGTCCTGTTGCCCACACAATCCTCTACACTTAAGATCAATTCGTGCTCACCGGGCGGGCACATTTCATCAAAGACATATACAAAGGTCCTGCCCTTATCATTGCTGAAGCGGATCCATTTGCCATCAAGTGCTGCGGTAAAATTTCTGAGCTCTTTTGTGTTATCGGAAACATTAAATGCAAGGCGGCTCAGCTTTGACGCATGCATGCCGTCTTTGAACCTTACCGGGGTAATAACCGGGGCAACAGTATCGATCAATAACTGGAAATTGCCAAACTCCCTGAATGATGCTGCATACCAGTCATTGCTGTGAGAGGTTTCTTTAAAATCTTTTTTTGATCCCGAATAGCGTAACATAACTACCTTATCTTTTACCGGGGGCGGAATATTGCCTTTTATTTTCAAAGTAAAATATCCATGTATGGGTACAGTTGCTGTATGTACCTGGTGAACGGGGTTAGCTGAGTTTGAATTTAGTTCTGCATACCTGAAACGGATAGAATCGTACAAACAATTCTCCGGGAGATAAAAACTCACCGCGTCACTTTCAAAAATATTTATCACGCCGGGGTGAAATTCGTGTTCCCCCGGCACAGGAGAAGGATCATCATTCAATTCAACAGCCGATCTTATATTAAACCGAAGCACAGCAGTATTCCCATTGGGATCCTTTACCTCAATTCTTAACTGGTGGACGCTGTCTTTTTCAAGACTTATAACGCCATCACCCTTTATCATTTTATATATGCTTTCATTATAACCCGGCAATCTTGACAGATGTTGCAAATAGGAACCTCCGCTGCTGCGAAACTTATGATCTATATGGGCATTCATATCCCGTGTTTCATCATAACTGATATTATCAACCTGGAAACCAACTACGGGTTGTTCATTATCAAATAAGATCGCTTCATAAATTCCAT
>DATHEH010000301.1:0-6723 GCA_035318685.1 Ferruginibacter sp. | reverse complement strand
AGGAGCAAATGTATTGATAAGTTGATAGAGTTGGATAGAGCAAGGCGTTATCCTGCGCTAATGTGGAAAAATCCCGTTTAAAGTGACTTCTTACAGCTTTAAAGTAAGGCCTAACCCCAGTATCTCTTTTAGCTGGGTCTTTTTCAACACATCATCATCATAAGCTATATCCAGGCTCATATTTGTGCCCAGCCACTTATTGAATCTCATACTCAAAAGATTGGTGAAAAAGAGGTCTACATTACTGGGATTTCTTTTATAATTGCTGAACAGGTCCAGCCTGCCGGTATAGTGCGCCCATGAGGTAAATTTTTTGGTGAACTTAGCCGTTGCAAAGGAACCCAGTTCAATATTAGTCCTGCGCTCCGGGGGAACACCAAATTTGTCAATAACATAAAAATCATCATCATTTTTTAAGATGAAACGTGTTGTTACCGGGGAAATAAAAAGCGAAAAACTATTATCAGGCCTGAAATCAACCCCGGCTGAAAGCAAGATCCTGCCCGGCGTAAGGAAATTAGAGATCTCATGATTGATGGTATCTGTGTAATTGTATCCTGCCAATGCCTGGGTATTGAAGTTTACAAGCATTGCGGCAAACCATTGTTTGGAGAACTGGTAACCGTATTTACTGGTGATGTCAATGCGGTCATCTGTTTTCCTGAATTGCCCGAAGCTGCTGGCATTTTGGAATGCAAGGGCGATATCAAAATAGTTGTTCCAGCTATAATGTCCTTTTTTATGGTTGATATTGTAATTAAACACTGTAGAAATACCAAGGGTGTTCTCTTCACCGCCTGCAGCCCAGTTCCTTAAGGCACCCTGGTTCACATTGATGATAAATGTGCCGGTTTTTTTCCAGCCATTTGTTTCCAAAGGCTTTAATTCTTTAAAGGCAACCACTCGGAAATCTTTTACGGTTGCATCCTGTGCATAGGATTGAAGGACAATTGTTGCTGTTGTTAAAACAGTAACCAAGGGCTTTATCATACTGTCAAATTAGTTAAGAAACTGGGTTATCGCCTTTACCTGGTATGTAATAAGCGGACCCGAAGTTATCAAGGATGTGACAAAACAAAAGTTAAGGATATCTTATTTATACTTTATTGCTTTGAAAAATTATATGCAAAACCGATCCCCATCAGCTGCAACCACTGTGGGGCAGGGCCTTTTGCGGGATCTACATTTTTAGTGTCGTCATCATAGATCATATCTAAATTGAATGAAAAATTAATGTATTTCGTTATTCTGGCTGCCAGTACATTCGTCCAGAAAATATCAATATTCTGCGGATCCTTCCTGTAATTGGAGAAAAGATCGAGTTTTGTTTTATACAAAAAAGCCCGACCCAGCTTTTTGGAATAGTTAACTGATACAAATGCGCCCAGTTCTGTTTTTACGTTTTTACCCGGGTCCAGTCCATATAAAGAAGCTATGCGATCATCCGACACAATTACCCAACGTCCTGTAAGCGGTGACATAAATATTGACAGGTCTGCGTTTGGCTTATAATCAAATCCAAGGGAAACTAATAAGAAAGCCGGTGCAAAGGTTTTAGAGATCACTGATGCAGTATCCAGGCCGGCAGTTGTTTTTGAATAAGCATATCCTTTTGCAAACTGTGTTCTCAGGTTAAACAATACGGCCGCATTCCATTTGGGCGATAATGCATAGCCATATTTTGAAAGAAGGTCTATCCGGTCACTGGCTTTTCTTGAGCCTAAGCTTGTAGTGTTTACGATTCCGTAGGCAAGGTCAAGGCTGTTATCCCAGGAGTTTTT
This sequence comes from Ferruginibacter sp., assembly GCA_035318685.1. Taxonomy (GTDB): domain Bacteria; phylum Bacteroidota; class Bacteroidia; order Chitinophagales; family Chitinophagaceae; genus Ferruginibacter. The sequence continues at coordinate 4,942 of DATHEH010000301.1, read as the reverse complement.
ATTTTTTTTATAAAAGGCAAAAACGTTTAAATAAGAATTCAGGGAAAAGGAAAATTTATCTCCTCCTGCGGCCCAGTTATTTAATGATCCCTGGTTGATATTCAAACCAACTATTCCCCCGGTCTTCCATTTTTTAGGAATGGTATCCTTCGGGTCTTTGGTTATTGACCTGTCGCTTTCTTTTTTTAAGTCTTTTATTGTAGGATCCTGTGCCTTTATGTGACTGGCAAGCAAAATAATTAAAATACCTAAGTATATTTTTTTCATAAAAAAAGATTTATTAATACAAATAGCAGCATCCACCGGATGCTGCTATTTAAAAAAAGGTTTAAATTTTACTTTTTTAAAGAATCCCTGATCTCCATCAGCAAAGCATCTGTTGATGATGGGGCTGCAGGCGCTGCTTCCTCTTTCTTTTTCATTCGGTTTATGGCCTTGATCACTAAGAACATTACCAGGGCCACAATTATAAAATTAATAATAGCAGTTAAAAAGTCACCCCATTTAATTGCGACGGCTTCTGTAATAACTTTACCGCTGGCATCGGTCACTGCATCCTTAAGAACATACATGTTCTTACTTAGGTCTGCTCCACCAATCATGCCAATTAATGGGGAAACGATTCCTTCAGTAAAAGAAGTGACCACTTTACCGAAAGCACCTCCCATGACAAAGGCGACTGCAATATCAACAAGATTGCCTTTCATGGCAAAATCCTTGAATTCTTTAATAAATCCCATAACAGTTGAGTTTTAAGGTTGAAAATGATAAGAAGGTTACCCATAAATATAGCCTGTTTTTTTGGGTGCTGCAATCCCTATGACATGATTAACCGAAAGAAATATCATAAGATTATTCTTTCTAGTCGAAATAAATGACCTTTGCGCCAATTTTATAAACATTGAATAAAGGATTATTAAACTGGCTTATTTTTATTCTCCTTTCTGTCATCTGGGGTAGCAGCTTTATTATGATGAAGGAAGGCCTGCTGCATCTAACGGCTTTCCAGGTGGCATCCCTTCGCATTGTATTTTCAGGAATTGTTTTATTCCCTTTTGCCATTAAACATTTTAAACAAATACCTAAAAATAAACTGGGTATCATCTTCATGTCAGGTACATTGGGGAGTTTATTGCCCGCTTATTTATTTTGTATTGCCGAAACAGGTATTGACAGTGCACTGGCGGGAACCCTCAATTCATTAACACCCATTTTTGTAATAATTACCGGCGCTTTGTTCTTTAGCAGCCGTACTTCCGGCAATAAAATACTGGGGATATTTATTGCTTTTAGCGGTAGTGTTTTATTATTGTTTAGTAAGGGGCAGATGCCGGAAAGCCAGAACATGCTGTATGTCTGCCTCATAGTATTGGCAACGATCTTTTATGGGTTTAATGTAAACATGGTGCATAAATATTTGCCGGATATAGGATCGCTCCAGATAGCTGCCATTGCACTTACATTAAATGCCATCCCCGCATTATTTGTTCTAATCCTCACGGGTTATTTTAGCTTGCCACTTACTGACCCGGGAATTTTGTATTCAACAGGACATGCCGCTTTGCTGGGTGTATTCGGAACGGCAATAGCTTCTGTCATTTTTTATATGTTGATCAAGCGTGCTGGTGCAGTTTTTTCTTCAATGGTTACTTATGGCATACCCGTAATAGCAAATTTTTGGGGTATGATCTATGGGGAAGAAGTTGGATGGATACAATTTGGCTGCCTGTCAATTATTTTAATGGGCGTATACCAGGCTAACAGGAGGCCCTCATCATAAGCCGGTGGTTTAATCCGATTCTGTAAAATCAATTTTCTTTTCGTTAAGAAATTCTTTGATCCTGTCTACATGAACGCAAACCCCTACATGCAGGAACGGGTTATTTGAAACCTTATTTTTCCTGCCATTATTTATGATGTCAATATCTTTCATGTCAAAGCCAAGATGTAAATGGTTGGTAGCATACTGCATACCGTAAATATTTCCTGAAGAGTCAAAAAGCGGTCCGCCGCTTTGTCCCCGCAATCCCGGTGTACTCATTTCAATAGCGGCGATCCTGTTGTTTTGCTGATCCCCAACAAACCTGGTCACTATACCATCGATAGGGAAGCAAGGAGAATTAGGGTTACCGGTGTTGGTCCATTCAATATCATCCGCATCGGCATTATGCCTGAAGTTATTGAACTCAGGAAAAGGAAACCCGATCCTGCAAAGTGATTTCCCTTGTTTTATGCTACTGCTGTCTTTAACAAAAGATGCATGAGAGGTATAAAATGTTTTATCAAATCCTTTGAACTCCAAAATGGCCAGGTCAAGCGTAGGGTGTGAGTGGCAGGTGATCTCGCTTATCTTATCAAAACAGTTCAAAAAATTGTTCTTAAGCTGGATCGTGGTTTCAGGCAGGTATTTGTATTTTAATTCAAGTCCCTGCAGGGTTCTTTTATACTTTCCGTCCTGTGGAATACTGTTTCTTTCTGCCTTGAATCTCTGGTATCCCTGGTTGATGCTATCTGCAGCGGGGATAAGGTCCATTACATGTTTACAGGTAATGGCAATGCCATTGTCGTTCACAAGGAAAAAAGTAGAACTGCCGGGTAACAGTAAGCCTCCATAAGTTCGTGAAATACTATGCAAGGGTCGGGTAAACTGTAAAACTTTTTCTATTGCGTGTTCAAACATATTTTAAGAATGAGATTAAAAAACCGGGTGAGAATAGTTTAAAGTTAAGGACAAAAGGCCGAATACTATTTTTGTTGTTTCCTCATTTGACCTGATGTTTTGCTACTGCCGTCATGGCTCCAGCCAGGAGGCATAAATAAATATTTGAGTTTGATCTTTAGCGGGATATTCTTTTTGAGGTCACGGCCAATATTCTGCCATTCATGAAAAAGAATCTTGAATGGGTTACCGGAATTTTCCACCCGTTTGGTCAGCCCGTATTTTACGGGTTCTTCTTTTATCTCATCCTGGAAGCTGCCAAACAGTTTATCCCATATAATTAGACACATACCCATATTCCTGTCAAGGTAGATCACGTTACTGGCATGGTGTACACGGTGGTGGCTGGGGCTAACAAAAAAGGCTTCAAACCAGCGTGGCATTTTATTGATATATTGGGTATGCACGAGTATACCATAGGTTTGTGTAAGGGAGTACATAAACACAATGTCGAGCGGATGAAAACCGAGGAAAGCAAGAGGCATCAGGTAAATGAACCGGTAAACGGGTTGAAATACCGATGAGCGAAAACCCGTGGTCATGTTAAATTCTTCAGACGAATGGTGGGTAACATGTATGGCCCAGAAGATACGGCAGTAATGATCTACGCGGTGCTCAACATAAAAAGCAAGGTCTTCCAGTATAAACAGGGTGAACCAATAGAGCCAGGCATTTTCAATTTTAATAAGGTGATGCTGGTAAACCCAGGTCAGTACACTTATATAAAACACCCCTCGCAGGAACAGGTCAAGTCCTGCATTTAATAAGGTAAAATAAATGTTCTGTATCGTATCTTTTAAAGTGTAGAATTTTTTATGTTGCCAGTTACTCAAAAGTATCTCTGTTCCGACCAGGATGGTATAAAAGGGAACAGAGAGTAACAGGAACCATGTTTCCCTGGCTGAATGCATTGGTTAATGAAATTTATTACGACAATAAACTACTCCCAAAGTAAGGTCACCCTAAACGGCCATTATCTCCTTTTCTTTTGCGGCCAAATGTTTTTCGATAAGCGAAATGTATTTGTCCGTGGTATCCTGTGCTTCTTTCTCTGCATCTTTACTGATGTCTTCGCTCAGGCCTTCTTTTTGGAGTTTTTTTATAGCTTCGATCCCTTCCCTGCGAATATTACGTACGGCTACTTTTGCATGCTCGCCTTCTGTATTACAGCGTTTCACCAGTTCTTTTCTTCTTTCTTCGGTTAAAGGGGGTAAAAATAAACGGATGATGTTTCCATCATTTTGCGGGTTGATCCCTATGTTGGCCATGGTTATGGCCCTTTCAATGGCCTGCAACATATTCTTTTCCCAGGGCTGTACCGAAATGGTACGGGCATCAAGCACAGAGATATTTGCTATCTGGTTGATGGCTGTAGGGTTGCCATAATAGTCAGCCATGATACCATCCAGCATGGTAGGGTTGGCCTTACCGGCGCGTATCTTAACCAATTCTGCTTCCAGGTGATTTATCGCTTTTACCATGGATGCTTCCGTATCCTTTAATATCTTATTTATTTCTTCTGACATAACTACTATTATTAATTGGCTGCAAAGCTATAAAAAAGTACCGTTAATTGGCAGTTACGCCAAAATGAACAGGCAGGCTGAAATTAATGCTTAATCCTGAAAGATAAAAGAAGGATGAAACGCAGTTCCGGGTTGATCAGTCAGCTTCCACAGCCTCTGAAGCAAGGTTAAGGATCTTGTGCGATTTTATTATCCCGGTGCTGGCAATGCTTTCATTAACCGCAGTTTTATGCCTGGGCCGGCTGTAATAAATGATGCCAATGAAAACAAATGATGATAATAACAAGATGCCTAAAACCGTGGTGGTACCCATATTCCGGAGAAAAAATGCCATGGCGATGAATACTATATTAACCGATACACAGGTTACGGTTATCATACGGTGGCTTAATCCAAGGTCTAGTAAAAAATGGTGAACGTGTATCCTGTCAGGGCTAAAAGGCGAGCGGCGATCAAGTATGCGTAAACCAAATACACGCAGTGTATCAAAAAGAGGGATCATTAATATTGAAAATCCTATTGCAGGAGCGGCTTCTATCGGGAAATTAGAAACAGGGTTACCTGCAACATTTATGAATTTGATCACTAATATGGAATTTACCAATCCCAGCAACAGCGAACCCGTGTCTCCCATGAAGATCTTGGCCGGGGAGAAATTATATATTAAAAATCCGATCGTGCTGCCTGCCAATGCAAA
>DATHEH010000300.1:0-3737 GCA_035318685.1 Ferruginibacter sp. | reverse complement strand
ATTCCAGCGGCCTTAACTTCTGCTGCCCCTGCTACCATACCACTTTGGTATTTTGATGAGGTAAAGGGTTTATGGAAAGAAGAGGGTGTCGCTACAAAAACAGGTAACAATTACTCAGGCGAGGTAAGTCATTTCTCATTTTGGAATTATGATGTACCCGGAACCTTTGTGCAGTTTAATTGTACTGTTCGCAATAATGCGGGGCAACCGATTCCAAATGCTTTTGTAAAAATATCAAGAGTAAGTAATCCGTTCTCTTCATCTTTCGGATATACAGATTCAGCGGGCTATGTAAGCGGTGCCATTCCTGACAATGCACAGCTGTTACTCGAAGTTTATGGCAGCATTATTTGCAGTCTGCCTGCATACTCCCAAACCCTTACTACAACCAGCGTAAATATATCCTTAACTGTAACCGTATCGTCAAGCGCTGCAAATGCAACGATCTCGGGCACCGTCACCAATTGCAACAATACTCCGGTAACTAACGGCTATGTTATTTTAAAGAATGGAAATGCTTACACCAGGTACACACTGACCAACGGCGCATACAACTTCAACCAGCTGATCTGCACAGGAGCGCCAAACAACGTTACGCTTTTTGGAGAGGATGTTGCAAATCTCCAGCAAAGCAACCCTACAGCTCATACCCTTACAGGGGGTAATAATGTTATTCCGAATATCCAGGCTTGTGGCGTGAATACACAGCAGTTTTTTAACTATATAGTAGATGGCAACAGCTATGCTTTTACTGCACCTGTTGATACTTTTGACCTTTATAATGGTACAGTGACCGGCTTCGGAGACGTTTATATGATAGTTGCCAGGCCGTTTCCACATAACTTTATCAACTATGGAAGCATAAGGATTAATAAAGCAGGCCTCGCAACCGGAAGCACGCAAACTCTCGTTACCTTCGATGCCCGTCCACAATTACCGTTTGCATATTCTCCTCCCGGCCTTGGTCCATTTCATACCGTCAACATCACTGAATATGGGCCGGTAGGAGGATTTATAGCGGGTAACTTTACGGCAATACTGATCGGCCCGGCGCCAACCAACACGCCCTATAATGTAACCTGTCAGTTCCGGATAAAAAGACATTTCTAGATCGTTTCGATCCTGTCAAAAGCTTCCTCCAAACAGGAAGCTTTTTCTTTTATAACTAAGCCCCGGTTCTCGTAAATTTGCATTCTCAAAAAATATCATGGCAGAAAAAATAACAATGGGCGAAAATGGCAAATTAAAAGTGCCCAACAATCCGGTCATACCATTCATTGAAGGCGATGGCATTGGTCCCGAAATATGGAAAGTGGCACAGAAAGTATTCGATACCGCCGTTGCAAAAGCCTATAACGGCAACCGCAAAATAGAATGGAAGGAAATACTGGCCGGGGAAAAAGCTTTTAGACATACAGGTGAATGGCTGCCGGCAGAGACCCTGCAAACCGCAAAGGATCACCTGGTATCTATCAAAGGCCCATTGACCACGCCAACGGGTGGGGGCATCCGTTCGCTGAATGTTGCCATGCGCCAGGACCTTGATCTTTTTGCCTGCGTGCGACCGGTTAAATGGTTCAAAGGCGTTCCGTCCCCTGTTGTACATCCTGAAAATGTAGATATGATCATCTTCCGCGAGAACACCGAAGATATCTATGCAGGCATTGAATGGAAGGCGGGCTCGGCGGAAGCACAGAAGTTTGAAAAATTTTTAATAGAGGAAATGGGTGTGAACAATATCCGCTTTCCGGGTGATTCCAGTTATGGCGTAAAACCTGTTTCCAACGAAGGCTCCAAGCGCCTCGTAAGGGCTGCTATTAAACATGCGCTGGAAAATGATCTTCCCTCGGTAACCCTGGTACACAAGGGAAACATCATGAAATTCACGGAAGGGGGTTTTAAGACCTGGGGCTATGAAGTGGCCCGCCAGGAGTTTGGCGACAGAACATTTACCTGGGATGAATGGGATGAACTGAAAAAAGAAAAAGGCGAAGCGCATGCCAATGAAGTACAGCGCAAAGCCCTGCACGAAGGCAAACTTTTGATAAAGGATATTATAGCGGATAACTTTTTACAACAGATCCTAATTGCCCCGAAAGAATTTTCTGTAGTGGCCACCCTCAACCTGAACGGCGATTATATCTCAGATGCATTGGCCGCGGAAGTGGGCGGCATTGGCATTGCGCCCGGCGGAAATATCAATTATAATACCGGCTATGCTGTTTTTGAGGCCACGCACGGCACAGCACCCAAATTTGCCGGTACCAACAGCATGAACCCCTCCTCGGTAATTTTAAGCGGATGCATGATGCTGGAATATATGGGCTGGAAGGAAGCATCCGATCTGATATCCTCTGCCTTACAGGCCACCATCATGCGTAAGCAGGTTACCATTGATTTTTATAACCTGATGACGGGGGCTACCCTTTTAAAAACTACGGAATTTGGCGATGCAGTCATTGAAAATATGGGTGCGGTGATCGAAGATTTTCAACTGAAGAAATCTACTGGGTTGTAGATGCGGGATACAGGATGCGGGATTGGGAAGGTGAAATAACAGGATTTCGTTAACACTTCCAAAATTTGAACAATTTGAGGAGGCACAACAAATAAGGCGTTCTGTAAAATCCGTTAAGAGTAATATCGTAGAAGGATATGGACGCCGCAAGTACAAGCAGGATTTTATCCGCTTTTTAGTGATCGCGATCGCGTCATTAGATGAAACCATTGATCACCTCGAAACGCTTGCAGAAACCCAATCCCCAAAAGACGAGGCAGTATTCGAAATCATAAATAGCAAGCTAATATTGCTTAGTAAAAAGTTCATTAATTTCTTAAAAGCCGTTGAAGAAAAACATAATAGCAATATATAAATGCGCTTACCCCCGGGATCTTGGATCCTGCATCTTGTATCTTTTGATTCTGTACATTTGCTGAAAATTAATATAATTGTTTCGATATGAATAAAATCAAAGTAGCAAATCCTGTAGTTGAGTTAGACGGCGATGAGATGACCCGTATCATCTGGAAATTCATTAAAGACAAGCTGATCCTTCCTTACCTCGAAGTTCCTATCCAGTATTATGATCTCGGCATGGAATACCGCGATGAAACAAATGACCAGGTAACTGTTGATGCAGCCAATGCAATAAAAGCATGCGGCGTTGGCATCAAGTGTGCCACCATCACGCCCGATGAAGCGAGGGTAAAAGAGTTTAACCTGAAACAAATGTGGAAGAGCCCGAATGGCACCATCCGTAATATATTAGACGGCACTGTTTTTCGTGAGCCCATCGTTATGCAGAACGTTCCGAGACTGGTTACCAACTGGACCGCTCCTATTATTGTTGGCCGTCATGCATTTGGCGACCAGTACCGTGCAACTGATACGGTGATAAAAGGAAAGGGGAAACTAACCATGACCTTTACACCTGAAGGCGGCGGCGAAGCCCAGACATTTGAAGTATATAATTTTAAAGGTGATGGGGTTGCCATGTGTATGTACAATACGGATAAAAGTATTTATGGTTTTGCAAGGAGCTGCTTCAACATGGCGCTGAGCAAAAAATGGCCGCTGTATCTTTCTACCAAAAATACTATCCTGAAAAAATATGATGGCCGGTTTAAAGATATTTTTCAAACGATCTTTGAAAATGAATTTAAAGCACAATTTGAAGCAGCGAATATTACTTATGAGCATCGCCTGATTGATGACATGGTTGCCAGTGCATTAAAAT
>DATHEH010000299.1:0-2101 GCA_035318685.1 Ferruginibacter sp. | reverse complement strand
TTACCAAATCATAAAACTGTTTGTTATGTCAAAACCATCTACAGAAACTTATCCCGTTTATTTCCAACGCTATGTTGACCAGGTACCTGAAGAAGACCTGGGTGCAGCTTTTAAAAACCAATTGCCGGTCATAAAAGAATTTTTAGCATCTATTACCGAGGAGAAATCTTTTTACGCATATGATGAAGGCAAGTGGACATTAAAAGAACTGCTTCAACATATGATCGACACAGAAAGGATCTTTAACTACAGGGCATTATGTTTTGCCCGCCTGGAAAAAGCTTCTTTGCCTTCTTTTGAAGAAGACGATTACGCAGCCAACTCAAATGCCAACAGCAGGAGCTGGCAGGAAATGCTGGATGAATTTTTTGCTGTGCGCCATGCTACGGAATTATTATTTAAAAGCTTTTCTCCGGGAATGCTTCACCATAGCGGTATATCAAATAATAAACCCGGCACGGTATTGAGCATTGGCTTTACGCTTGTAGGGCATGTGTATCACCATAAAAAAATTATGGAAGAAAGATATTTATCAGCTGAGAAAATAAGCAACTGACGACTGGCCGATCACCACAAAAAAAAGACCCCAGGCACTGCTCTGCCCGGGGATCTTTTATTATAACCCTCAACGTTATTTCTTAATTAACTTTTGTGTCATTACATCATTTCCTGTTCTGAATTCCATTATATATATTCCCGGTGCAACAGATTCCAGGTCTTTTACAACGATGATATTTTCGCCTGCCTGCAGTGTCACATCACGCCTTAAGACCTGCTGCCCGTTCATACTGATGAGACGTATGCTGCTGGCTTCCTGCCGCTGGCTGTTTACCTGTAATTTAAAATTACTGGCAAAAGGATTAGGATAGACCAACATGGTTGTCATAACGACCGTCCCGTCCATACGAAGCGCTACCACCTGGCTGTAAGCACCCTTACCATCCATATCAATATCCTTCAAACGATAATACAGGATCTTGGCAGTTATGTTTGCCAGCGGATCAGAAAAACTATAGTTCCTGGTTAATGAAGTTGTTCCATTACCTGCAATGTTACCTACAGTTGAAAAATTGATACCATCAACACTCCTTTCAATCTCAAAATGACTGTTCTTTGTTTCACCCGACGTTATCCATCTCAGAACAGCATTGCTGTTTTCTTTCTTAACAGTGAATGAAGTTAGTTTTACCGCCATCACACTACCCGCAATAATGCTGGCAGTTCCATCATCCACGAATTGATCTCCGAAAGCATTTTGACCAGTGATACGGGCCGTATTGATAACTGATGATAATAACGGCACGATAGCAGGAGTGATAACTTTAAACCTGATCGTATAAGTTTCCCCGGGTTGTAAGGTGCCGCCTGTTGTACTTGTTTTTCCTGTGCCTATATAAAATTTCAGGTAGGTTTTTAGTCCACTCATTCCTTTGAAAGCATAGTCTGCATCAGAGAGGTCAGATTGCATGCAATTGTTTGGGAATCCCGGGCAACTAACTACCTCCATTGAACCGGGGACATAAATAACATTACCTGGCAGTGTATCAACTACCGTACAATTTAAAGCAGGCGCTGTTCCAAGATTTATACCTGATAAAGTATAGGTCAATATCTCGCTTATCTGCAGGAGGCCAAATGGTGACGTTCCATCACTCACTGCTTTATTTAAAATGATCTCGGGGTCCTTTGACCTTATGGTGAATGCGAAGAGGCTCGGGAAATATTGGTCAGCCTCACTTCCAAATTCGATATTAACTACTGTTGCATTTGATGAAATGCCATAGCCGATACCCACTTCAAGTTCATCAATATCAATACTCATCTGGTTCCTGAAATTGGGATTTTTTGTGGTAACAAAATTTCCGTTCTTTGATATCGTACCGTTCCAGAAATTAGCAAGCCTGTTCACACCAAGTGAAGCGGTGGTTCCGTTAACTTTCACATAGTCACCCAAAGGATTTCCGGTTGTAACTGCAAGACTGGCATCGCCTTCCCATGTGAGGGTGGTCATATAAGCATCTGAAGCAAGAAGGGGTGCAGAAGGTACATTCAGACCGGTAAGCGTAATTGTTTGAGCGCCTCCATTAAACACCTGCAAAAA
>DATHEH010000298.1:0-5000 GCA_035318685.1 Ferruginibacter sp. | reverse complement strand
ACTGAATGGGCATTGAGCTACGACGGCAGGAAAAATGAACCGGTTACCTTACCGATGAAATTTCCTTTGCTGCTTGCCCAGGGTGCTGAAGGCATTGCGGTTGGACTGGCAACAAAGATACTTCCGCATAATTTTTGCGAGCTGATAGAAGCCTCCATAAAATCATTAAGGGGAAAGAAATTCGACATCCTGCCCGACTTTCAAACCGGCGGTACAATGGACGCCAGCAATTACAATGAAGGAAAGCGTGGTGGTAAGATAAGGGTAAGGGCGATCATCGAAGAGCAGGACAAAAAAACATTGCTGATCAAAAGCGTTCCCTATGGTGTTACCACAACCCAGTTGATGGAAAGCATTGTTAAAGCCAATGACCAGGGGAAGATAAAAGTTAAGAAGGTAATGGATCATACTGCTGCTGAAGTAGAGATCATCATTGAACTGGCTGCAGGTATTTCTCCTGATATAACTATTGACGCCTTATATGCATTTACGGATTGTGAAGTAAGCATTTCCCCTAATGCCTGTGTGATCGTAAAAGACAAACCACAGTTCCTGGGCGTTAACGAATTGTTGCGGGTAGCCACCGACAATACAAAAGAGTCGCTACGTAAAGAACTCGAAATAAGGCTTGCCGAGCTGCAGGAAAAATGGCATTATACTTCACTGGAAAAGATATTCTTCGAAGAAAAAATTTATAAGGAGTTAGAGAAGAAGCATGAAACATGGGATAAAGTTTTGCTTGCAATCGATAAAGCTTTTACCCCGTTCAAGAAGCAATTGAAGCGGGCTATTACCCGTGAGGACATTATCAGGCTGACGGAAAAACCCGTTCGCCGTATCTATAAACTTGATATTGATGAACTCAATGACCAGATAAAGGCACTGGAGGCTGATATCAAACAGGTGAAACACGACCTCGCCAATCTTACTGATTACGCGGTTGCATATTATGAGAACCTGTTAAAGAAGTATGGTAAGGGAAGGGAAAGAAAAACAGAGATCAAATTATTTGATACCATACAGGCAAAGACAGTTGCCATCGCCAATACCAAACTTTATGTGAACAGGGACGATGGATTTATTGGCACTGGTCTAAAGAAAGATGAACTGATCGCTGAAGTATCAGACTTTGACGATATCATTGCCTTTACCAAAGGCGGTATAATGAAAGTGGTAAAAGTATCTGAAAAAGCATTTATCGGTAAAGACATTTTGCACGTGGCTGTTTTTCAAAAAAATGATGAGCGCACAACGTATAATATGATCTATATGGATGGGAAATCCAAGATGAGTTATTCAAAGCGATTTAATGTTACAGGTATTACCCGGGATAAAGAATATGACCTTACAAAGGGAGCCGAAAACAGTAAAGTTCATTATTTTACTGCTAACGCCAATGGAGAAGCAGAAGTTGTAAGGATAATTTTAACACCGGGGTGTGCCGCAAAGAAAAAGGAATTTGATTTTTACTTTGAAGAACAGGAAATAAAAGGAAGGGCCAGTATTGGTAACCAGGTGACGAAGTATCCCATCAAATCGGTTAAATTCAAAGAAGCCGGTAATTCAACGCTTGATGCAAAAAAATTATGGTTCGATAATAAATTCGGGAGGCTGAACTCAGAAGAAAAAGGCGAGTACCTGGGTAAGTTTGATGCAGAAGACAGGCTGCTTGTCATTTACACCGACGGCAATTACGAGATCACCGACCAGGAGCTGACGCAAAGGTTTGACACCGAGAAAGTATTGTTGCTGGAGAAGTTCGATCCGGAAAAAATCATAACAGCCATTTACCACGATAAGGAAAAAGTGCAGTACAGTGTAAAGCGTTTTAAAATTGAGACCACTACATTGCACAATAAGTTCCTGTTCATTAAAGAGGGTGATGGAAATTACCTGGAGGCTGTTACAACCGATGAGGAGCCCATTCTTGCTATCCAAAGTGGCAGGGGCGCACAGATCCGAAAAGCGAAAATAAAAGTTAATAAAGTGGTGGAGGTAATGGGGTGGAAGGCTTTAGGTGCTAAATTAGCAGATTACAGCAAGTCCGTTGAGATGCAGTGGGAACAGAAGGCATCGAACAATCCGCAGGCTGAATTGTTTGAATAATCTTCAACAAATAAATACTATGAGATATTTCTTAATTGCACTTATCGTTTTTTCTTCCCTTAGTGCAGCGGCACAGGACACTTTAGGCTATACAAAGACGGAGATCATTTACGCCAGAAAGGATGGCATGGCATTGACCATGATGATGCTGGTTCCAAAGGAACGCAGTAACGGCAAAGCCATAATCAGTGTGCTCAATGGCAACTGGGTATCAGCTCCGAGGATGATGGATGCTTTTTCAACCAGGCCAAGTATCTATGTTGCCGCCGGGTACACCGTATTTGGCGTGATGGTAAGTTCACAACCCAGGTATACCATCCCTGATGAGATCACAGATTTAAAAAGGGCGGTACGTTTCATACGCTACAACGCCAGGCAATATAATATAGATGCCGATCATATTGGGATAACGGGTACATCTTCCGGGGGACATTTATCATTGATGATCGCAACGGCAGATGATAAAACAGCGTCAAATTCTTTTGACCCGGTGGATAAGGTATCGGCGAGGGTGCAGGCAGCAGCAGTGTTTTACCCGCCTACCGATTTTATAAATTATGGCAAGCCCAATCCTACCAATACCATCAACCAGCAGGCACTGGTATTTGCCAATGTTGCCGCTGCCTTTGATTTCAGGGCCTGGAACGACACGACAAAAACATTTGTTTCCCTGCCATATGAAAAGAGGTTGCAATTGGCCAGGGATGTATCGCCGGTGAATTTTGTAAGTAGTGATGATCCGCCGGTTATGTTTATTCATGGTAATGCTGATATGCTGGTACCATTGCAACAATCAGAAACCATTATTGCCCGGCTAAAAGCAGCAAATGTTCCTACCGATCTTATCATTAAAAACGGCGGCAGCCATGGTTGGAGAAACCGGGAGATAGAAGAAAAGAATTTCGTGGACTGGTTTGATAAATACTTAAAGTAGTTCCAGGCATGCCTCTTGCTATTTAATTGTAGATTTACAGTTCCGGCTTTTTTTAAATTAAATATCCAGGGTCAATGATAAGATTGGAAAAATTTGAGCGTACCGACTTTCAGCAACTGATAGATTGGATAAAGGACGAAGAACTGCTGATAAGCTGGTCGGGTTCATTGTTCAGTTTTCCATTGACCGAAAAGAGCCTCGATTGGTATATACGTGATACCAATGTGGCAAATACTTCCGATGCATTTGTTTATAAAGCAATCGATACCGAAACGGGTAAGGTTGTTGGACATATCTCTCTTGGCGGTATAAGCTGGAAGAACAGGTCGGGCCGGGTTACCAGGGTATTGGTAGGAGATACTACTGAACGTAATAAAGGATATGGTCAGGAAATGACAACGGCTGTGTTAAAGATCGGGTTTGATGAACTTGGACTGCACCGTATCAGCCTTGGTGTTTATGATAACAATGCAGGAGCCATACATTGTTACAAAAAATGTGGATTTACAATTGAAGGCGTATCGCGTGATATCCTACTGCATAAAGGGGTTTATACAAGTATGGTCGAAATGGGTATTTTAGAAAATGAATGGAAGGCATTCACGTCCGCTGCAAACAGTAATGAAACTGTACAGCATTAAAATCTCCTGCGGTTATTGCCGTTATTATTGCTGGGACCCCTGTTGAAACCTCCGCCTCCGCCGCCTCTTGCACCACCACCTGGAGGTCCTGATCTTTCTTCGGCTTCCTTAACGATCAATGGTTTTTTGCCCAGCGAAATATCATTCAGGTTCTCTATGGCGTCTTTGGCTTCAGCGCTGTTGGGCATATCTACAAATCCAAACCCCTTACTTTTTCCCGTATCCCTGTCCATGGCCACCCTTGCAGTTGTGATGGTTCCAAATTTTTCAAATATCTCCATTAATTCAGCATCATCGAGATCATAAGGTAGTCCGGCAACAAAAAGTTTCATAAGTACTTTTTTTACGAAAATACTAAACTTATTTTGGTATTTACGCCTGTTATTCCTGATAAATAAGAAAATGATCGCAAAATGGAGATAGTCACTGGTAAGTTGCGGAAAATACTGCGTTAATCAGGTAGAAAGATACTTACGGTAAAAGGTAACCCTACACTACATCTTCTCTTTTCCTTTATGCTGACATTTGCATCGCTTATTTATTACATACCTCTGGAACCTTATGGGAACCTTCAGCGATGAAGGTTTTTTTTATTACCCGCTATCATTTCAAACAAACGGCTTTCTCCGGCATCGGGAGTGAGTCTTATCATCTTAGCGAACTTAAATCCAAGTTTTTCAAGAAGCTTTATTGAATTTGTATTATCAACCGATGTAATGGCAAGTATGCGTTTCATGCCTAAAATATCACGGGCATGGTTTATTACAGTGGCTGCTGATTCAAACCCGTAACCTTTACCGGTATATTGCGGCAGGAAGGCGAAGCCGATATCAACATCATCCAGTGTATCGCGTCTTAAAAGCCCGCACATGCCAATGGGTATGCCCGTCTCTTTCAGCTTTACCAGGTAAAGCCCGAAATCAAACTGGGCATAACTTTTTTTAGGGCCATTCCTGATATATTCTTCAGCAGCCTTTAATGTCCTGATACCCCGGTCCCCGATAAATCTTATCCATGCAGGGTCATTCACCAGTTCAAGAATAAAGGGCGCATCTTTAAGGATAAAGCGGGAAAGCAACAAGCGGTTCGTTTCAAAAATGTGCATAAGAGTTTACAGGTTCTGTTAAGCAATTTAATTCGTTTTTTTTAATTGACCGGCCGATGCATAAAAATGAATTTATCGTGTACTTTTTCTTTTATAACTTTAATCATGTTTAAAATAAAATCAATTTTCTTTTCCCTGTTTCTCCTCCACGCTGCTTCCGGTACGGCGCAGGAACTTGGTGTAATTGGTGGCAATCCTTCTTCCATAAAATGGA
>DATHEH010000297.1:0-9309 GCA_035318685.1 Ferruginibacter sp. | reverse complement strand
CCATTTGTTTATAGTATACTTCAATGGAGGTCTCGTACATATTATCCCTGAAATTCTTAAATATGCCCGCGGCATACAACCAGCTGGTTTGTGGCTTTACCTTGTACGTACTGGGCACCCAGATATCTGTGGGTAATGTTGTGCCTGCATTACTCACCAGGTGTATGTATTGAAGATTACGGGTCACTGCCGCTTTCACGGAAGTTTCGTCATCCAGTGCATACCGGATCGTTAAGCGTGGCTCAAGACCACCGTAAGTTTTTACAGCCTCTCCTTTTTTGAATACGGTACTGTCGGTCCTGTTGCCATTATCATCCGTGGTATAGATCTTATAGGCACCTACCTGCTGGAACCAGCTATACCTAATTCCCAAATGCACTTTTATCTTTTCGCTGATCTCCCAGTCGTCCTGCAAATAAAGAGCGGCTTCATGGCCAAATTTCACCTGTGCATTATTTGGTTTGAAAACAGTGGAATCCTGTTTACCGCTGACAACAGAAGGCGTGAATTTATGATAGGTGTAAATGCCTCCGAACTTTAACTTATGGCCGGTGTAAGGATAAAGATCGAAATCCTGTTTTAAACTAAGGTCCCTTATACCCGAGGCCAATTTCAGTTCGAAATTATTTTGTGCAGCATTGAAGGTGAAATTATAATTATTGAAGACCGCGGTGGTATTACCAAATAACCTGTTATTGAATACATGGTTCCATCTTAACGTACCCGTTGCATTTCCCCAGGGAATATTTATTTTTAAGCTTTGCTTGCCATTGGCAAAATCAAAAACGTCGCGGCCAAAATAACCACTCAGGTAAAGCCTGTCTTTTTCAGAGAACTTATAATTCACTTTTGCATTCAGGTCATAAAAATAATAACCACTCCCATTGAACTGACTCGTTTTTTTTATAAAAGGTTTGGTCAGTGCATCTATATAAGTTCTCCTGCCGGAGATGATGAACGATGATTTATTTTTTACGATCGGGCCCTGTATCGAAAGCCGGGATGCAATTACACCAAGCCCGCCATCCACCTGCCATTTTTGGTTATTACCTTCCTTCATGGAAACATCCAGCACGCTGGATAAACGTCCCCCGTATTGTGCAGGCATCCCCCCCTTGATGAGCGAAACATTTTTTATTGCATCCGCATTAAAAATGGAAAAGAATCCAAAAAGATGGCCCGTATTGTACACGGGTGCATCATCGAGCAATATCAAATTCTGATCAGGGCCCCCACCCCGCACGTAAATGCCTGCACTCCCTTCACCCGCATTACGAACCCCGGGCAGGAATTGTATCGTTTTTAAAAGATCCACTTCTCCTAAAAACGCAGGGATAGATTTTATCTGTTCAATGGGCAGTGTAAATTTTCCCATCTGTGCGTTCTTAACATTCGCATCTCTTTTTTTGGAAGTAACGATCACTTCCTGCGATAAAAATATTTTTGGCAGCACCTCAAAATTAAGTTTGAGGTCGCCATCCAGCTTTATTTCAATTAACCTGTCGCGGTAACCTACGTGCGAACATTGCAAAATATAATTCCCCTGTGTAAGGGTGATGGAATAAAACCCATACTGGTTACTGCTGATACCCTTGGCCTGTTCTTTAACTGTGATGGTAGCGCCGATGAGGGTTTCACCATTCAGCGAATCTTTTACAAATCCGCTGATGGTGTATTTATTCTGTGCTTTTGTAAAAAAAGGAAGCAGGATCAATAATAAAGCAAAAAACTTATTTTTCATGGTTACTCATAACAATTAAGAATTAAAAATTAATAATTAAGAATTTTTTGGCGCATTTATGCCGTTGTAATTAATAACAGTCTTTAGAATCAATGGAATTTTTAATTCTTAATTTTTAATTCTTAATTACTTATTGTGCTTTTATCGTATCCTTCAGTTCCCCGCAATGCAGCATGGTTCCTTTGAACTCCGGGTGGTTCTTTCCAAGGTATGGGTTAATGATATCTACGGTATTGCTTATCCAGTTGGCGCCTTTATCATCCCCAAAAGCCATCGGGCAATTTTGCCAGTACATATTCTCCCCTTCGTAATTGACCGTACGGAAAAACGGGTATAGATTCTCAGATACCATGCTAAAATCCTTTCTCATCTCTGTAATATCCGTTTGTACCAGTAAAGACGCGGCATTGCTTTTTATATCTGAGTGGTGCGACCGGGCCGTTTCAAAAATGGTTGCGGTATCACTCTTCAGTTCAGCCAGTGGGACACTGTCCATCAGCATCATGAATTTCCTGGCATTTTCCTTTACTTTGGCCGTATCAGCATCAACAAAAGCAGCTTTCATATCAAAATATGCATTCATGGCCGCTGTCACAGACCGGTTGAAAGCATCGGAATGTTTTTTTAGGGCTAGGGGTTGTTGTTTGGGACCCGTGTCAGCACTACCCGACCGGCTGAACTGGTACCAGAAATATGCAATAACCCCCAATACCAGCAACAGCGAGATCAATAATACTTTTTTCATAAAATCTTACTTTTTACAAAGCTAACCCCTCATTAAATAAAACGGGCGCTGAGGGTGAAAGATTTTTTATTATAACACGAATTATAGTTTAAGGTTCGATAATCGTTATTTTTGCCGCCAAACATAACCGAATACTGAACTTTTTATATGCTATTAGGACTACAGAACGTGACTTTTGAATTTGGCGCAAGAACCATTGTGGAAGATGCTACATGGCACATTCAACCCAATGAGCGCATTGGATTGATCGGTTACAACGGAACGGGTAAATCAACACTGCTGAAAGTTTTAACCGGCCAATACTTACCCAACAAAGGCACCGTGGAAAAAGGAAGGGAAACAACCATTGGCTTTTTGCACCAGGACCTGCTGAGTTTTGATACAGAGGATTCGATACTTGAAGTGGCCATGGGCGCATTTGAAAGGGTAAAAGAACTGGAGAAGGAAATCGAGACCATTGGGAAGCAACTCGAGTTAACGGGCGACGAGCAGCTGGCACATGACTATGCCGACAGGCTTCACGAACTGGAGGTGCTTGGTGGTTATGACATCCATCATAAAAGCGAAGAAATACTACAGGGCCTTGGTTTTGCCAACGCTGATCTACAAAAACCTTATAAACTTTTCAGCGGCGGATGGAGAATGCGGGTATTGCTGGCGAAGATGATCCTCATGCACCCGGATGTTCTTTTACTGGATGAGCCTACCAACCACCTTGACCTTCCAAGTATTGAGTGGCTGGAAAAATACCTGCAGCATTACCCCGGGGCAGTAGTGATCGTAAGCCATGACCGCTACTTTTTAGACAGGATGGTGACAAAGGTAGTGGAGCTATATCAGCAACAACTGCATTTCTATACCGGTAACTATTCGTTCTATGAAACGGAAAAAGCCATGCGTGTTGATATACAGAAAAAAGCTTACGACAACCAGCAGGATTATATCCGGCAGCAGGAAAAATTCGTAGAACGTTTTAAAGCCAAGGCCAGTAAAGCTGCCGCTGCGCAAAGTATTGTAAAAAGATTAGACAAGCTGGACAGGATAGAGGACGTTGAGATAGAAAGGCCCAATATGCGCATCAACTTTACGGTTGACAAACAACCCGGCAGGATCCTGTGTACATTAAAGCACGTTTCAAAAAGTTTTGGCGATATAAAGATCATTGAAGATACCGGCGCCGAGATAGACCGCGGCGATAAAATAGCACTGATCGGGGCCAATGGAAAAGGGAAATCCACCTTACTGAGGATCATTGCCGGTGTTGAACATTATACCGGCGACCGGGTATGGGGCCATAACGTGGAAGATTCCTTTTATGCACAGCACCAGCTTGAGGCTTTAAATATCAATAATACGGTACTGGATGAAATGAAAGAAAGCCGCAGCGGGAAAACAGACCTGGAATTGAGGAGTTTACTGGGTTGTTTTTTATTCAGCGGCGATGATGTAGATAAAAAGATCAAAGTTTTAAGCGGAGGTGAAAAAGCAAGGGTTGCTCTGGCAAAGACCATTGTAAGTAAAGCCAACTTTCTTTTACTGGATGAGCCCACCAACCACCTTGACATACATTCTGTAGACCTCTTGATAGAAGCATTGAATAAATATGAAGGCACCATTGTGCTGGTGAGCCATGACCGTTACTTTATCAGCCGTATTGCGAATAAGATCTGGGAAATAGAGGACTATAAGATCAGGGAATTCAAGGGTACTTATTCAGAACACGAAGACTGGAAAGAAAGAAGAGCAGCGGCAATGAATAAAGAACAAAAAGCCAAGCCGTCAAAAACAGAAAATACCTCGATCCCGCAAAAGAAAAATAAAAAAGAAGGGGAAAAACCTGAGCAGCGGACCTCCATTGATAAAGAATTGAAAAAAGAACTGCAGAAGCAAAAGAATATTTTCCAGCAACTGGAAGATAAGCTGGCACAATTAAACAAAAAGAAAACAGCACTGGAAGCTGCACTGGCATCACCCGATGTTTATAATAATAAGAGCAAATTTCTTGAAACGGAAACAGCGTACAAAAATATTACCACCGACCTGTTAAAGGCGAATGCAGATTACGAAGCTGCATTTGAAAAAGTGGTGGAGCTGGAAGAAAAGATGCAATAGTTTATCAACTTTCACCATCGTTTTCTACTCAATAGAAAAGCAATCCTTTATTCTTGTAACGAATGCCCCCGTCTGGTCTTCGACCAACGGGTTTAAGGAGTGCACCCCAGCGGTTATATTATTTAATTGTGACCCTTTGAAGGTTAAACTTTGTAGTGTTCAGATCTCCTCGGAAAATAATAAGATCTTCATAACTCTTGTATTGTTCTTTAATTTTGTGAGAAGTTGAATCAATTAAAAAATACTGCTTGTTAAATACAGCGAGGATATTTGAAAGATGCCACCCTACACTATCAATATTCTCCAAAATGACAGACCCACTTCCTTTCAATTTTAAATCATTTTTGTTTTTATAAAGTAGGCTGTTTTTATCTGCAAAAGAACTTACATAAAAGCTACCAACAACGTGATGATCTTTAACATCGTCAGATGAAAATAGACATCCACTAATTAATGGATAAGTAAGAAAAAGGGAAAATTTCAGAACCCTTGTCATAAATATATTTTTTTTCGCCATGAGTGTTCTACCCCAATCTCAAATTTAACCCTTCTATCCCGTAACGGTCGCCCAGTGTATACCTAAGCTTTTCGCCGTTGGTCGAAGACCAGACGGCGGCAAATAAAAAACCTCCGATATGATCGGAGGTTTTTTTATAGAGAGAATTTCTATTAATAATTGCTTAAGGTCATTTCCACTCTCCTGTTCTTGGCTTTGCCGGCTGCAGTTTTGTTATCTGCAATTGGTTTGCTTTCGCCATAACCGGTAGAAGTAAGACGGCCTTCTTCAATTCCTTTGCTTACAATATATGCTTTAACTGAAGCAGCCCTGTTATCAGATAAGGTCTGGTTCATTTCATCTTTACCAACGTCATCAGTATGACCATCGATAGCAACTTTATAAGTAGGATTATCTTTCAGGATAGCAACTACGCTATTCAATGAAGTATAAGATTTAGCTAACAGTTTAGCGCTTCCGGTTGCGAAGAAAATGTTCTTGGCAGCCCTGTTCACTTTATCAACGATAACAACATCAATTACAGGACAGCCGAAATTAGAAGCTGGTCCTTTTTCATTGATACATTTATCTTCTTCGTCGTTTACACCATCGCCATCAGTATCAGGTATAGGACATCCCTGGTAACGGGCTAAGCCTGGAACAGTAACACACTTATCAACTTCGTCATTTACACCATCACCATCAGTATCAGGTATAGGACATCCCTGGTAACGGGCTAAACCAGCAACATCAGGACATTTGTCATCGCCATCAGCAATACCATCACCATCCCTGTCAGGGCAACCCTGTAAAGAAGCAAGGCCTTTTACATCAGGACATTTATCATCAACATCCAATACACCATCTCCATCCCTGTCTGCAGGTACTTCAACTACTGGCGGTGGCGGTGGTGGCGGTGGAGCTATAACTTTTTCACGACCGATATTCTGAGCCAAACCTATAGAGTAAAATAAATTATCTCCTAAATTCTTTTCTTCCAGACTCCACTTATATTGTCCCTGTATAAACATATACATTTGACTATTAAAGTTTACCTGTAAACCAAGGCCTGCAGGTATATAAGCCGCAAATTCGCCGGAGTAATAACCTCCGCCAACACCTACAGTTAAGAATGGATTAAATAAAGCCGCATCATTGAATGGGCGGATATTAATTGTAGGTTCAAGTTCAAGTCCTATCTCTGTCTGGCGTGCTTCATTACGATATAAAGCAGCATAATCATGGAACATGGCATTGATCTTTACAGAAAAGTCAACCCTTTTGGTAATACCCTTCCAATAAGAAATGGAAATACCCTTGCTCATATCCCTGAATTTACTGTATACTTTTCCGGTTATAGGATCCTTAATACCCAACGGGGCAGTAAAATCTGCCAGGTTAAAATGCAAACCAAGCAAGGTCCCCTTCTTTTGGGAAAATGCTGTTGTGGCTAAGAGAGTTATCGCCAGAATTAACGTTAGTTTTTGTTTCATAAACTTTAATTTGATTAAAATTTTTTTACTGAGTTATGTGCAAATATAATGTTAAATTAATGGAAAGGCAAAATTTGTAACTAAATTTATTATTTGTATAAAAATAATGACAATCATACCTTTACCAACTTCCATCGCCCCTTTTTAAAGACGATAATACTTACGATCGCCAACACCGATTCGGCGATACCAATTGCCATGTATACCCCCAGTGTTCCCATTTTTAAGAACTTGGCCAGGAAATATGCCAGTGGTATTTGTAATCCCCAAAACACGAAAAGGTTTATATAGGTTGGTGTCTTGGAATCCCCGGCCCCATTGAAAGCCTGTGTGAGCACCATTCCATAGGCAAAGAACATATAACCGATAGCAAGAATATGCAGGCATAGCGTACCCTCCACGATCGCTGTAGGATTGCTGGTGAAGAATCGCATAAGCTGTTCTCCAAAAAAGAAAAATATAACGGTCACGAAAGCAAAGAAACACAAAGCAAGAAATGCACTTCGCCACACCGACCTCTCTGCCCGTTCCGGCAGCCCGGCACCAAGATTTTGCCCCGTAAGTGTGGCCGCAGCATTGCCGATGCCCCATGCCGGTAGTATGGTAAAGATGCAGATCCTTATTGCGGTAATATACCCTGCCGTCTTATCTGTACCCGATTCTGCAACGATCTTGGTCAAAAATATCCAGCTGCAGCTGCCGATAAGAAATTGGAACATCGCTCCCGATGAAGTATTGAGCAGGTTTTTGATAAGCGTAAAGTTTGCTTTGAATTTATCCATCGACAGTTTTATCAGGTCCTTACCACGGAATAAATGATAGAACTGGTAGATCACGCCAACACTCCGGCCGATGGTAGTTGCATATGCCGCTCCCATTAATCCCATTTTTGGAAAAGGGCCATAGCCCATGATGAGCAAAGGGTCAAGAATGATATTGATGATGTTTGCAAGTATCAATGCCTTCATAGCAATGGAAGCATCACCGGCGCCGCGGAAAATCCCATTGTTCACGAACAGCAGCATGATCACCACATTACTCCCCAGCATCATTTGTGTGAACCGGTAATTTTCTTCAACCACCGCTTCACTGGCGCCCATAAAATGCAGTATCTCTTTTGGAAAAATAATTCCTATGATGCTGATCAGCACCGAAAAGGCAACCGCTATGAGGATCACTTGTGCAGCAACAGCCGAAGCACTTTTAAAATCCTTTTCTCCTGCACGGCGTGCTATAAGGGCTGTTGCACCCATGGCCAGTCCCCATGCAACAGAGTACAGAATAGTTAACGATGACTCTGTTAATCCCACTGTTTGCACTGCGGCTGCGCTTACCTTGTTCACAAAATAAATGTCCACAATAGCAAAAAGTGCTTCCAGGATCATTTCTAATACCATTGGCACTGCCAATAGAAAAATAGCCCGGTCAATACTGCCCGTAGTAAAATCTTTTATATCGCCGCGAACGGCCTGTTTGAATAATGTGAAAACAGAAACTTTAGCTTCCTGGTTAATTGATTCAGTCATTTTGGTAATACTTATATGAAAATGAAAAATACCGCAGTTATGCGGTTAATTAAAACGGAGAAACTTAAGGACAAATAATTGCAAAGCAGTATTGGGTTTGTTCCTTAAGTACGATCAGAATTTCATATTCGTAAAATTGAAGAAAACAAAACTAAGGTTTTCAATAATTCTGACCCAAAAAAATTCTTATTTGCCTTATATTTGCAGCCCATTTGGACTGGTAGCTCAGTTGGATAGAGCATCCGATTTAATCGGGGGTCATTGGTTAAGTTGATTTTAGATTTTATTTTTTATTGGTCCGGTAGCTCAGTTGGATAGAGCATCAGCCTTCTAAGCTGAGGGTCATTGGTTCGAATCCAATCCGGATCACAAGTGAAAAGCCTGATACAACAGGCTCTTTTTATTTTATGCAACCATGTTTATACATTTTATATAGCCCTAAGCTAAATAAATACTACATTGGTTCAACCTGTGATATTTGAAAGGCGCCTTGCAGAACATAATAGGGGGTAAAGAAAAATTTACAAAGACAGGTCTCCCGTGGGAACTGGTTTACAAAGAAGTGTTCATTGAATTGATTGAGGCAAGAAAAAGGGAAATATTCATAAAAAAGCAGAAAAGCAGAAAATATATCGAACAATTGATCAGTTTTGTGAATAAAGCATCCCGATTCTAATCGGGAGAGTCATTGGTTCGAATCCAATCCAGTTCACATTCACAAAGAAAGAGTCGCTTATCTGGCGTCTCTTTTTTATTTTTATCAAAACTTTGCTGCATGGACGTACAAATGGAATCTTCGTGGAAGGAAGTTTTGAAAAATGAGTTCAGCAAACCTTATTTTGCGCAGATCGTTACTTTTTTAAAAACAGAAAAGGCTGCGGGAAAAATTATCTATCCCCCGGGGCCGCTCATCTTTAATGCTTTTAACCAAACACCCTTTTCCAAACTTAAAGTGGTATTGCTGGGACAGGACCCCTATCATGGTCATGGTCAGGCACACGGGTTAAGCTTTTCAGTTCCCAACGGGATCAAGCCTCCCCCATCCCTCGTTAATATTTTCAAAGAAGTGCAAAAGGATATTGGCCTTGCAATGCCTGCACAATATGGCAACCTTACCCGATGGGCCGAGCAGGGCGTGTTATTGCTGAATGCCGCATTAACAGTACGGGCCAATGAACCCTTCAGCCATGCAAAAT
>DATHEH010000296.1:0-2627 GCA_035318685.1 Ferruginibacter sp. | reverse complement strand
TAAAAAAATATTTTTCATATCATCCCTTTTGATTTTTTTGGGTTAAATGTTTTGCTGTTGCTTCCAGGGCAGTATAAAATTTTTGCCCGAATTTCCTGACCAATGCTTCCTTCAAAAAAACATAGACGGGTACTTTTAGTTTTTTGCCTAATGCACAGGCTGCTTTGCAATTGTCTTCACGGGGTTCATAATTCACATATACATTATCGCTGTGTTTGCTGTTCCTGGTAATCACAGGAAAGAGGTGGCAACTGATGGGTTTTTTCCATTTGATCTTACCATCAAGATAAGCCTGTTCAATCCCGCATTTTACGATTCCTGCGGCATCTTTAATTCCATAAACACACACTTTACTTTCAATAGTTGGTGTTACCCATCCGTATTCCTTATCATAAACATAGCGGCCCTGCCTGTTCAGTTCTCTCATACTTTCGGCGTTGAGGTAGGGGACTACTTTATCAAACACCTCGTTTATTTTGTCCAATTCGTCTTTTTGCAAAGGAGCGCCGGCATCACCATCAACACAGCAGGCGCCTTTACATTTGGAGAGGTCACACACAAATTGTTCTTTGAGCACTTCGTCACTAACAAGAATATTATCTATTGCGATCATACGTTTTGCAAAAATAGTGAAAGCCCGTTGTTTACAAGTTGTAAATTGGTTAATAATCCTTCCCGGGGATCATTTATTTGTCCACTTAAAGCTGTTGATGAGGTGTTCAATATCTTTTTGTAAAAAATCCTGCACGGGCCGCAGGGAATCTGCATTGGGTGTTACATCAAAATACAAGGCCCCGCGGAAGAAATTTCTGCTTGTATCGCTCAGGAAAAATTGCTTTGCTGTTGCTGCATTGCCGCCAACACGAAAGAAAACGCCTGTTACCCCGTTGGGCGTGCGCATGAGGCTGTCGGTGATAGAAGAAGCAATGGTCTCATTCTTATTGGTGAGTTTAAATGCATCGTTGACCATTTTATCAAATACATTTATGCCTGCAGAATCTTTATAGGACCCATCAGCCTGTTTTATTTTATAGAGCGACCTGCCGCCTATCTCTTTATAGCTCATGAATATCCTTCCGTTGAATTGCGGGAAATCGAGATTGATACTATATGGGTCCTGGGAATCGTCAAAGTAGGAACTGTCTGTCATTATTTGTGCATATACAGGATATTCGAATGTATAAGGAAAGCCTTCCTTTTGAAAGCTGACATATTTTCTTTCGGGGAGATCTATTTTAAAGTATCCCTTTTTCTTTGATGTATAAGTTGAATTACAGGCCTGCAATGCCAGGAGATAAAAAAGGAATAACAGGAAGCTGGAAAATAAATGACCCTGGTATAAATATTTTTTTTTCATTTGGATTCGTATATCGGGTAAGGTCAGGGCTTTGCTGGTTTTTGTAAGGTGATCTTTACTTTATCAATCCTGTTCTTGCTTATTTCCAGGGGAATGAAAATAAATTCGCCGCTGGGCACCTCTTCATTTACATGAGGGAATTTTCCTGCTATCTCCAGGACCA
This sequence comes from Ferruginibacter sp., assembly GCA_035318685.1. Classification (GTDB taxonomy): domain Bacteria; phylum Bacteroidota; class Bacteroidia; order Chitinophagales; family Chitinophagaceae; genus Ferruginibacter. Next base: position 1,107 of record DATHEH010000296.1, on the reverse strand, counting down.
ACCCGGCTAAAGAATCGCTGTCTCCGCGAACTGCATCAAATGTATCGGTGGAGAAACCCATTGCCTTACACACGTCGTTTATCATTGTTTTCCCTTCAAAAATATAATTGAAGTCGTCCAGTTTTTTATTGTTGCTTTCTTCATCATCAAATTCATCTTTGATCTCGCCTATGATCTCTTCCATCACATCCTCCAGGGTAACAATGCCGGAGGTTCCGCCAAATTCATCCACCACGATAGCAAAGTGCATACGCCTGTTGCGGAATTCCTGTAGCAGGTCCTCTATCAGTTTTTGTTCATGTACAAAATAAGGCTGGCGCATTAAAGTATGCCAGTCAAAATCTCCCTGCTCATGAATATAGGGCAGCATATCCTTGGTATGCAACATGCCTACCACTTCATCCAGGTTATTTTTATATACCGGCAAACGGGAATAATGCAATTCCTCAACTTTTTTTATAGTTTCCCCGAAGCTGATATTGTGATCAATGCCGCTTACATCCAGCCTGGTACGCATCACCTGCTTTACCGTAGTGTTACCGAATTTGCGAATGCCTTTCAAGATCGACTTCTCTTCTGTGGTGGCCTCATGTTCGGGTAAAAGATCGATGGCATAGTCAAGATGACTATGGTCCATGGAAGAAGATTTTTCCGGTGAGAATTTTTTCTCTACCCTGTCGCTGAAGCGAACCATCCGTTTACTGAAGCGGTAAAAGATGCTGCTGAAGATTTCAACGATGAGTGAAGCTGTAGCAGCAAACCATATCTTATGATGGGTGGCCCACACCTTTGGTAACACTTCGCCGAATAGCAGTAATAAAAAAGTGACGGAACCCACCTTAATTAAAAAAACGGGCCAGAAATTTAATTCGAGTCCGCCGATCCAGCTGTCTATCAAAATATTTGAGATCAGGATTATACCGATGTTCACAAAACTGTTGCTGATGAGCATGGATGCCAGTAAAGTCTTAGGCTGGTCCAGCAAATGAACGATACGGCGATATGCCGGTTGCCGCTTTGTTCGCAGCATGTTAATGTCTTTGAATGTAAGTGAGAAAAAAGCTATCTCGGAGCCGGCCAGCAAAAATGATAAAACAAAGAGTATGA
>DATHEH010000295.1:0-2434 GCA_035318685.1 Ferruginibacter sp. | reverse complement strand
AAAAAATCTTTTTGCCGCCGGAGAGTGTGCCAGTACCGGGCTTCATGGCGCCAACCGCCTTGCCAGCAATTCGCTCCTGGAAGCAATGGTATTTGCACACAGGGCTTATCTTGATTCTGTGGCAGAGATCAAAGCTTCTTCAAAAAGCCTGGAAAGAACAGTTCCTGACTGGAATGCTGCAGGTACTTCTTCACCAAAAGAAATGATCCTGATCACGCAAAGTGTAAAAGAGTTAAAACTGCTGATGAGTGATTACGTGGGGATCGTACGTAACAATGAAAGATTACACCGTGCCATGAAACGGCTTGACCTGCTTTACCTGGAAACAGAAGCATTGTACCAAAAGACCAGTGTATCGCCACAACTTTGTGAATTGAGGAACATGATAACGGTTGCTTACCTGATCGTTAAGTGTGCTGAGTTCCGGCATGAAAGCCGGGGCCTGCATTTTAATACTGACTACCCGGCCAAATCTGAAATGATCCAAAATATTGTTTTATAATATTAACAGGCATGTATCATATAGTTTACGGTCTTCTCTATACTTTTTCCCTGCTGCCTTTCCGGGTTTTATATTTTATCAGTGACCTGTGCTATGTCTTACTGTATCATGTGTTCAGGTACAGAAAACAAATTGTGTTGGGTAACATTGCGATCGCTTTCCCGGATAAAACAAAAGAAGAACAAAAAAAAATTGCCCGAAAATTTTACCAGTACTTCGCGGATTCATTTATAGAGACCATAAAATTTATTTCTATTTCAAAAAAGGAAATGGAAAAAAGAACAACAGGTACTTATGACATAATCAATGGTTTGTTGGAGGAAGGGAAAAGCGTCAACCTGCTTTGCGGCCACCAGTTCAACTGGGAATATGCCAACCTCTTATATTCTTCTGTGTTGCCCGTACCCTTCGTTACGGTTTACCTTCCCGTGAAAGCAAAAATTTTCAACAGGATAATGTATAAGATAAGGACCCGGTTCAACGCTATATTGGTACATCCTGCTGAATTTGGCAGTAAGCTCCATTCGGTGTTCAAAACCCAGCACGCACTCGTACTTGCAGCCGATCAATCGCCAGCCAATCCCAGGGCGGGGTACTGGATAAAATTCTTTAACAGGCCAACCATCTTTCTCATAGGACCTGAAAAAAGTGCTATCCGTAAAAGATCTGCCGTTGTTTTTGTAGGATTTAAAAGAGTGAAGCGGGGATATTATCATTTTGAATCAGTATTGCTTACCGATGACGCATCACATACCGATAAGCGTGCGCAACTTACCTGCCTCTACCGGGATGCATTGGAAAATGCCATTAAAGCTGATCCTGCGAATTATCTCTGGAGCCATCGTCGCTTTAAATTTGAATGGGCTCCTGAGTATGGAGAAATTATGGGCTAAGCTGATCAATGCTTAAACAAACAGGAGCTCCGCCTCCATTTTCGACATATCTTCGCCACTTTACCTGCGCCTGCTAAATTTTATTGATGTATTATATTGTTTTCCCTTTATTATATGTGATCTCCCTCATTCCTTTTTTTATTTTATACCCCATAAGTGATGGAATTGCTTTTTTATTGTACCACGTTTTTAAGTACCGGAGGGATGTAGTGTACAAAAACCTGCAAATTGCTTTTCCCGAAAAAACAGTCAAAGAGCATAAAGCAATAGCAAAAAGATTTTATCAGAACCTTACCGATACTTTTTTAGAAATAATAAAGCTGATCTCTATAAGCGATAAGACCCTCGCAAAAAGATGTGGCGGGGATTTCTCTATGATAGATGAATTGGCAAAAAAAGGAAAGAATATTCAAATTCACGCTGGCCACCAGTTCAATTGGGAGTATGGTAGTTTATTCATGTCAGGATCAATAAAGACCATTGCTACTTATGCCATATACACACCAATAAACAGCAAACCATTGGAAAGGCTCTTCTTAAAAATAAGACAGCGATATGGAACAAGGTTTATAAAGTCTACAGAGTTTAAAACAAAAAAAGACCAGATATTTAAGGAACGGTTTGTTTTTTTTCTTGCTGCTGACCAGGTACCGGGAAATGCAGCAGGGGGATACTGGCAGAATTATTTTGGTAAGCCTGCACCTTTTATAACCGGGCCTGAGATCAGTGGCATAAAAAATAATACCGCAATAGTCTTTGCACGTTCCAGAATTGTTAAGAGAGGACACTATGTCTGTGAATGCTCTTTGTTCGCTGAGAACGGAGCCAGTACTGAAACTGGTGAAATTACCCGTGCTTTCCGCGACTTCCTCGAAAAAGTTGTAAGGGAAGAACCCCATAATTATTTATGGACCCACCGCCGCTGGAAATTGGAATATAAACCTGAATTTAAAAATAAATGGATCGATGACAAGACAAATGCGCCTGGATAAAAAAACCCCGGTGATGAACCAGGGCTTTTAATTTAATTCAGTACACT
>DATHEH010000294.1:0-2588 GCA_035318685.1 Ferruginibacter sp. | reverse complement strand
CCTGAGTTACGGGGTGCGTATCAGTAAATTCATCAATAGCCCGGTGAAGTTTGATGCCCAGTTGTATCCCCGGAGGGTATTCAAATTGCTTTTTCCCTTTTACAAAATCACTGATCATATTGCCCACTGTTATTTCAGGCTGTGCAAAAGAAAGATATGCATGGGCAAGGTAATTCATAACCGGTTTAAAGATAATTATAAAGCAGGTTGGCCGCTTTCACTTTTTAACAGCAGGTAAGAAAAAAAACCATTTTTATTTTATAACCTTCCAACAACAATTGTGTAACGCGGCTTATAAGGAAGAGGAGAATTGGCAGGACAGCCGGTAAAGTCCCCCCTCGGATCAACTGCATTAAATGTTCTTTTGGCAATTGCCAAAAGTATGCGGGCCCGGAAACTGACAAAACTACTACGGAATTACCCTGCGAAGTACAAACCAGAACTCATCAGCGGCTAGAATAAGACCCATTTGCTTAAACTGAATGTAATGCCTGATGGGAGAAATATGTGTAAAAAGTCAAGCCAAACAGTAAAAATGGGTTGGTTGTGGAAATCCCCGGGTAATCAGCGGGGGCTTATTTTTATAGGAGTTGGGATATACCCCTACGCTAAAATATTTCTTTTTTTTAATATTTCTCCGGCTTAGGTTTGCAACTACCATTTTGTAGGTATAAATTAGTTAAAAAAACTACTGGATTTTGATTTGGAAGCCATCATACATTACCACTTATGGGTATGTGTTTTACGGAAAATAATGCAAGTTTAATTTGGAAATTATATATTTAATAGTATTTTTACCTCTGGATATAGTTAAAAGAAATTGATAGTATATTTTCTACTTTAACTCTCCTTACCTCCCTATCCTATCCAAAGGCTCCCCATAAAAAGCATGATTTTTTAATTAAGTAACCTGATAATGGTATAGTATTATGGTTGGTAGATTTATTATTGTAATTGGATTATTACCTCTGTTCCTTTGTGTATCGTGTACTTCAACAAAAAAGATTGCCTATTTTGGAGATGCCCGGGATTCAGAAGTTCGTGGGGTATTGGGTACTGTTGAAGCCCCCATTCAAAAGAATGATATTCTGAATATTACAATTTCAAGTCTTAGCCCAAAGGATGATGTGGAGTATAACAGGACAGACATTACGACAAAAGGATACCTTGTTAATAACGACGGCAATATACAGTTACCCAAGCTGGGTAATATAAAAGCCGAAGGACTTACAAAAAAACAGCTGACAGCAAATATCACTGCTGCCGTGGCGGCAAGAAAAGAACTGCTTAACCCGATAGTTGAGATACGTCACCTGAATTTTGAAGTTACGGTATTGGGCGAAGTAGCTAATCCAACAGTAATAAATGTACCCAGTGAACAAATATCCCTCGTCAAGGCCCTGGGTCTTGCCGGAGATCTTACCATCTACGGGAAAAGGGACAATATCCTGTTGATCCGTGAAGAAGACGGTAAGAGAATGACCAGGCATATAAACATTAATTCGGCAGAGTTTTTAAATTCAGAATATTACTATTTAAAGCATAACGATGTAATTTATGTAGAACCCAGTAAATCCAAAATAGCAACAACCGACAGGGCGCAACAGATCATACCTGTGGTGTTGAGTAGTATATCAATTCTTATACTTGTTTTGGACAGGGTTATCAGATAATTTTTAGTCAGACATGGAAATGAGCAAAAATACAATGGTGGAAGAGAAGGAGACAAATATGGGTCAGCAACTGATCTCAAAATATTTGCCTTACTGGCCATTATTTATATTGTATGCGCTCCTTGCAGGTGCCGGGGCTTACGCCTACCTGCGCTATGCCACACCAATATACCAGGCGAGTGCCACCCTTATCATTAAGGATGAGCGCAGAGGTGGAAGTGAAGATTCCAAGTTACTGGAATCATTGGACCTGATCGCTTCAAAGAAAACGATCGAGAACGAAATTGAGGTGCTTCAGTCAAGGGCATTAATGGAAAAAGTTGTAAAAGCACTTAACCTGTATGCACCCGTATCCCTGGAAGGCAAACTGAAATCAGGCGATGCCTATGTTTTGTCGCCGATTATGATCGAAGCATTGAACCCGGATTCTATCCAAGGCGTTGAAAAAGTGGATTTCACTTATGATAAGAACAGCCAGACAGTAACCTTAGAGAATAAAGATAAATACCCGATCAACCAGTTCGTGAGCACGAACTACGGTACACTGAAATTCACGCCAAACAAATACCGTTTTGGCGCTGCCAATTCAGCTAAAAAGAAAATGTTCTTTTCTCTTGACGAACCCCAAAATGTTGCAGCGGGGTTACTGATGGGACTTAAGATAACACCTAATAAAGCATCTGCCATTGTGCAACTGACTTATAAGGACCCAATACCGCAGCGGGCTGTGGATATCATAAACCAGCTCATTACGATCTATGATAAGGTTTCGATCACTGAAAAAAATACCCTGGCAGTTAATACACTTGCGTTTATTAACGAGCAGTTGAACCAGGCAGCACAGGACCTGGATACCATAGAAAGAAAGATCCAGCAATACCGGTCAGGTAGTGGTGCAATAGACATCAGTACACA
>DATHEH010000293.1:0-2012 GCA_035318685.1 Ferruginibacter sp. | reverse complement strand
GGATTTATCATTTATTGCATCTTGACTTATTTCGTCAGAAAATCACGCGTAGAATAAAGTTCTCACCATTGGCACTACTGCAAAAAAGCCGCCATTATTATCAGACCCTGAGCGCTCCCCGGAATCCCCTGGCAGCATAGTAGGATTCTGCGCCGTTGTGATACAGGAAGATGGTATCGTAGCGGCGATCACAAAAGAGAGCACCTCCAAGCTTCCTGATGTTAGCAGGGGTTTCTATCCAGCTGGATGTCTTGTTGTCGAAATTTCCGAGCGTTTGTAACTGCCTGTACTCTTCTTCCGTCAGTATCTCTATACCCATATCCTCTGCCATATTGATCGCGCTGTCTTTGGGTTTATGTTCCTTTCTCGCCTCGAGCGCTTCATGGTCATAGCAAATGCTTCTGCGGCCTTTAGGGCTTTCCGGTGCGCAATCATAAAAAGTGTATTCGCCGGTCTTTTTATCATGGTCAACGATATCGGGTTCACCGTCGGTCATTTCCATTTCATTGAGCGACCATAGTTTTTCGGGCTTGGCTTCCAGCTTTGCCTGTACTTTATCCCATTCAAGTCCTTTATGGCGTTTCATGTTTTTTTCAAAACGGGATTTCAATATCTGAAGGAGTTCTTCACTTTGAGAAGTTGATAATTTCTTTTTAGTGCTCATAGTTTTATTTTCTTTTCAAATTTACTAATCATCTATTCCTTTTCCATCGAGAATTTGCTGCGTGTATTTTTCAACCCTTGCCTCACGCGTTTTGGCTTGCTTGGCTGAAGAAAAATGAAGAAGGTATCCCCTTTGCCGCCCGGGTGTCAATGCTTCAAAAGCCTTTTTCAGCGCTTTATTCTTTTCTAGTTTTGTTTGAAATTCCTCAGGTACCGGATATTCTTTCGTCTTCTTCAATTCCACCTTCACACCGGACTCCTCCACTTCGACGGCTTCGTAAATATAGGCTTTCAAAGTAGGAGCCATTTTAGTCACCTCCTTCAGGCTGGTGAACCGCATCTGTCGTGGCACCTGTACGTTCTCTGTTTGCTGTATCAGCACACCCTTCGGGTCTTTCAATAAAGATCCTTTAAAGAACAAAACCGCACAGTACTCTTTGAATACATGAATCAGTACAATGTTCTTCTTCTCGAAGGTATAGCATGGACAACCCCACTTCAGATCTTCCTCAAGTTGACAATCAAGAACGATATCTCTCAGTTTCCTGATCTCGTCCTGCCATTTCTTCTCTTTATTAAAATAAAAATCAGCCTTAGAATTCATTTCGTTCCTTTTATTGTTTCACCAAAATAACCTTTCTGTCTGCCGGCCTGAAATACCACGATGTAATAGTTAGTACCAGCAGTAATACCGAAGGGAAGAAATCCGCCGCAGTATCATGATGTGCCATATGCGACAAAATGGCTCCCGTCATGGTAAAGAAAAAACCTGCATAAGCCCACTCCTTCAGCAATGGAAACCTGGGTATTAACACTGCTATCACACCTAACAGTTTCCAAACACCCAATAAAGTTAAAAAATAACACGGATAGCCAAGGTTGGTAATATAGTCTACCTCAGCATTGAGGTCAAGCACCTGCACTATTCCTGTCGATGTCATTCCTAATGCAAGCCAGATAGTAGCTATCCAATAAATGATCCTGTTTCTCTTTGTCATAGTATGCTATTTTAATTCGTTCAGGATGTCTTGTATCCGGTTGTGTGCCATGTTGATGCCCTGCGCAAACGGCAACTGTAGTATCTGGTCCCTGGTTGCAACTGAACGGTACACTACATGCATGGTCAGTTTGCTGGTATCATCAGTGAGCTTTTCAAATTCCAGGAACTCAAGCTGAACACCGAATGGTGTATTCTCCATTTCAAATGTCCTCGTGATCTTCTCACCGGGAATAAATTCATGAATTGTCCCGCTGAAGATAAGTTTGTTCCCTTTGGGGTCGGTCGTTTCAAATTGGTAACCACCTTGCTTTTTATTCTCCAGCTTCAGCACTTTTGTTCCCATCCATTG
>DATHEH010000292.1:0-22890 GCA_035318685.1 Ferruginibacter sp. | reverse complement strand
CGAATCCCAGTTTGACGAGAATACTATTTATATAGGCACAGATGACGGGCTGATACAGATAACAAATGACGGTGGAAAAACATGGAACAAGGTTGATAATATTCCCGGGGTTCCGGAAAGGACTTATGTGAACCAAATTATCACATCGCAGCACGACCGGAATATTGCATATGCAACTTTTAATCATCACCGCTATGGTAATTTTCGTCCCTATGTTTATAAGACAAGTGACGGCGGAAAAACATGGAAGGCCATTCAGAATAATTTGCCGGAAAGAGGCACGGCTTATACCATCGCCGAAGATCATGTAAATGCGAACCTTTTATTTGTGGGTACGGAGTTTGGCGTTTTCTTTAGCGTTGATGGAGGACAGGAGTGGATACAGCTAAAAGCAGGACTGCCTACGATTTCAGTAAAAGACATAGCAATACAGAAAAGAGAGAACGACCTGGTGCTGGCTACTTTTGGCCGTGGCTTTTATGTGCTTGATGATTATACAGCCCTGCGTAATTTTAAAAAAGAAGACCTTTCCAAAGCTGCAACTATCTACCCTGTTAAAGATGCACTGATGTTCATTGAGTCATACCCGTTAGGTGTTCGTGGAAAGGGTTTCCAGGGAGAAAGTTTTTTTACAACGCCAAACCCTAAGCCAGGTGCTGTGTTCACTTATTATTTGAAAGATGATATTAAAACGATAAAAGAAAAAAGGCGTGAGGTGGAGAAAGAAAAAATTAAAAAGGGAGAAGTGCCTTATTATCCTTCTCTTGATTCCTTAAGACTGGAAGATGAGCAACCTGCACCGCATTTATTATTCACCGTAACAGATGAAGATAATAATGTAGTGCGCCGCATAAAGGCCCCGGCAAAAAAAGGGCTGAACAGGATCGTATGGGATTTTCGGTATGCCCCTTTTGCCCCTATCGATTTTACCCCTTTTGATGAATCATTTGTATTCAGTTCACCCGAGATAGGCTATATGGCGGTGCCGGGTAATTATAAAGTATCTTTAAGTAAGTTTGAAGATGGGCTTTACAGTGAACTCGTTGCTGCACGGCCATTCAAAGCCGTAACGCTTAATAACGCCACGCTTCCGGCAACAGATAAAAAAGCTTTGGAAGATTTTAGTAAGAAAGTAGCAGAGTTAAGAAGGGTAAGTACTGCAACCGATGCTTACAGGGAGGAATTGGTCAATAAGACCAGGTTCATAAAACAGGCGGTGATAGAAACGCCTAAAATACCGGTTGATATTTCTCAAACCATCACGTCTTTGGAAAAACGTTTAACGGATGTAAATACAAAAATGAATGGTGATGCTACATTGACCAGGAGGGAATTTGAAGCACTGCCTTCTATCAATAACAGGATAGGTGGCATAACAGGGGCCTTGTGGGGCACAACAGCTGCGCCAACAGCTACATTCATCAATTCTTATACTATAGCAGTAAAACAGTTTACCCCGGTGTACAATGAATTAAAAGCTATCGGGGAAGAAATAAAAAATATAGAGCACCTGCTGGAAAAAAATAAAGCCCCATATACCCCGGGCCGCTTACCGGAATGGAAGGGGAATTAAAAAACGTTAATCCGTATATCCGTTAATCCGTATGAACTTTAATTAGTGGAAGCGCTGGTATGATTAGGGTCTCACGGATTAACCAGTTAACGGATTAACGTTTTAAAATAAATTTTGTCAAACTAAAATAATTAGTATATTTGTGCTAATCAAATTAGTTGTACTATGTCATTAGCAGGACAAAATCTCAAATACCTACGCAAACTCCGTGGTTGGACACAGGAAGAATTTGCCAACAAGCTTCGCATCAAACGTTCGCTGATCGGGGCTTATGAAGAAGAACGCGCTGATCCCCGCCTGGATGTACTGGAGATCATTGCCGATATGTTCAAGCTCACGCTGGATGAGTTATTGCTAAAAGACCTCAGCATCACTTCAGATAATTATATGGCCAAACGTCGCCAGCAAAAAATGATGGTGGCTGACAGGAATGTAATTCACTTTGTTCCTGTAAAAGCTGCTGCGGGTTACCTGGCCAGCTATGCAGACAGTGAGTTCATTGATGAGCTGAACACATTTACCTTACCGATGCTGGCCGGTGGCAATTACCGTGCTTTTGAGATCATCGGGGATAGTATGTTGCCAACACCGAGCGGTAGCATCATCGTGGGCGAAAAAATTGAGAACACAACAGATATTAAGAACAGCCAGGCATATATAGTGGTAAGCCGCAATGAAGGTATTGTTTACAAGCGGGTGGAAAAGAACAACCGCAGCAAAAATAAACTGACCCTGGTGAGCGATAATCCACAATTCCAGCCATACCAGGTGAATGCAGAAGACGTGGTGGAATTATGGCAGGCCCAGATGGTGATCAGTAAGATCAGCCAGCAGCAACGCTGGGATGTGAGCTCCCTCGCCAGTATGGTGAACAACCTCCAAAGCCAGGTAAGTACCCTGAAGAAAAAGATGAATTGACATTGAGTAACGAAGCAATGAATACAAAGGAATTACTGATATTGAATTTTGAAGAGGTGAGACGAAGGAGTATAAAGGTCTGGAAGGACATTTCAGAAGAACATCTTTTCTGGAAACCCGATCCTGGAGCCATGAGTTGTTTTGAAATGATACGCCACGTACTGGAATCGGAGAATATATACCACCATATCATTTTGCACAGGGGTGTGCCCGGCAATTACGAAAGTCCACTGACCGGTAATCCATACAACACCGTTGATGACGAATTAAAAAATGCACAACCCTACAGGGAGAAATTTTTGAAAATGGTGCATTCCTTTTCTTTAAAAGAACTGGAAGATGTATACATAACCCGCAAAGAAAAAGGCCAGCACCGAAAACTGGGCGATTATTTATTGCGGGTAGCATACCATGAGAGTGTGCATACAGGCCAGTTGCTTGATTATTTACGCACATTGAATGCACCCCGGGCCGCCATATGGGATTAACTTTTAATTTTACCACATAACTAAACGCAACCAGATACATCGATTAATAATTAAAAAACACAGTTATGATTAAATTACAGGTCATTGGCAATCTTGGTAAAGATTGCATCGTGAAAGAAGTCAACGGAAAGAATGTGATCAACTTCAGCGTAGCCCACACGGAACGTTACAAAGACGCACAGGGAAATCAAAAAGAGAGAACAACATGGGTGGAATGTGCTTATTGGACAGACAGGACAGCTATTGCACCTTACCTGGTAAAGGGTACTTCTGTTTATGCAGAAGGTTCGCCTGAGGCCGATGCTTATACCAATAAGGAAGGACAGGTTGCTGCAACATTACGCATGCGGGTTCAGAACATCCAGTTATTGGGTGGCGGCAATAAAGACAACCAGGGTTCTAATTCCGGTAATGTAAGTAATGCCGGGATGACCGCAAGACCTGTTGTAAAAACAGAACCAGCCAACTCGGCAGCTCCTGTGGATGATTTACCATTTTGAAATAATTTGCTGACAAAAAATTAAGCTCCGGTGACGGAGCTTTTTTATTATAGCGCTTTTTTTAATAAGTTTTATCTTGTGGAAAATGTTTCCAGTGAAAAATAAAGTCTTTATAACCTCAGTTATTTCTCTCTTTCTCTCTTTTAACCTCTTAGCCCAAAAGAACTTTTCCCAATATGTCGACCCGTTTATCGGTACCGGCGGGCACGGTCATACTTACCCCGGAGCTGTATTGCCGCACGGCATGGTACAACTAAGCCCGGATACAAGACTGGAAGGATGGGATGGCTGCAGCGGGTACCATTTTTCTGATGATTATATTTATGGCTTTACACATACGCACCTGAGCGGTACGGGCGTAAGTGATTGGGGTGATATTTTATTAATGCCCATGAATGGTAAGCCTTCTCCTGATAATAAAGTATATGGATCAAAATTCAAACACAGCAATGAAAAAGCATCACCAGGCTATTATGCAGTAAAGCTCGACGATGATAATATTGCTGTTGAATTGACTGCAACAGAAAGAGTGGGCTTTCATAAGTATACTTTCAGTCCCGGAGCAGATGCGGATGTTATACTTGATCTTAAACACAGGGACCAGGTACTGGAATCTTCCCTGAAGATATTAAATGACCATACTATTGCAGGAATGCGTCGCAGCAAGGCATGGGCGGTAGACCAGCACGTTTATTTTGTGATTGAGTTCTCAACGCCATTTACGGGCCACGGGATCTGGAAAGACGGTAAACCAGAACCTGGGAAAATAATTGAGAATGAAACTTCAAAAGATATTAAGGCATTCTTTCATTTTGCCGGTACATCTGTCATGGCAAAGGTTGCTATCTCGGGTGTAAGTATTGAAGGTGCACAAAAGAACCTGGCGGCAGAATTGCCTGGCTGGAATTTTGAGAAAGTGAAACTCAATGCACAAAAAAAATGGAATACGGAATTGAGTAAGATCGATATTGCGTCAAATGATAAAAAGCAGCTGCGGACCTTTTATACCGCCATGTATCACACCATGATCGTTCCCAATATCAATATGGATGTTGACAGGCAATACAGGGGCAGGGATAACAAAATTCACAAGGCAATAGATTTTACCAACTATTCCGTTTTTTCTCTCTGGGATACTTACAGGGGCGCTCATCCCTTGTACACGATCATCGACCGGCGAAGAACACTCGATTACATTAGATCTTTCCTGGCTCAATACCAGGAAGGCGGGCGCCTGCCGGTTTGGGAACTTAGCAGCAACGAAACAGATTGTATGATAGGATACCATAGTGTGCCCGTAATAGTTGATGCTTATATGAAAGGCATCAACCGCTTTGATACCAAACTTGCACTGGAAGCGATGAAGAAAAGCGCTACATGGAACCACCTCGGCTTACCTGCATTGATGGATCATGGACTTTTGGAAATGGATGATGAACACGAAAGCGTGAGTAAGACGCTGGAGTATGCTTATGATGACTGGTGTATTGCACAGTTCGCTAAAAAACTGGGCCATGAGCCTGACTATATCAACTACATCAAAAGAGCCCAGTCTTATAAAAATATACTTGACCTGCAAACAGGTTTTATGCGGCCCCGGAAAAACGGCAACTGGCTCTCGCCATTTGATCCGCGTGAGGTGAATAATAATTTTACCGAGGCCAACAGCTGGCAATATTCTTTTTATATGCCCCAGGATGTTAACGGCTATCTCGAAATGATGGGCGGAAGAAAAAAACTGGAAGAAAAACTGGATAAATTATTTTCCGAAAATTCGCAAACTACGGGAAGAGACCAAAGCGACATAACGGGTTTAGTGGGCCAGTATGCACATGGCAATGAACCCAGCCACCATATTGCCTACCTCTACAATTTTGCAGGCGCTGCACATAAAACGCAGGCAATGGTACACCGACTGCTGAATGAAATGTACCACGATGCACCCGACGGGCTTGCAGGTAATGAGGATTGCGGTCAAATGAGTGCCTGGTATATCCTGAGTTCTTTAGGATTTTACCCTGTTACGCCCGGAACTGCGGATTATGTTATTGGTACACCGCTCTTTTCATCTGCCACTATTAACCTGGAAAATGGGAAGAAGTTTACAATAAGGGCAAACGCTGAAAAAGTTAATACTGCAAAGTCCTCTTCCGCCAATGGGCGGAGAGAGGCAGAGAGGGGCTTTTATATTCAGTCAGCTTCTTTGAATAATAAAGCGCATACAAAGTCCTTTCTGTCTCATTCCGATATTAATAACGGTGGTTCTATCCAATTCAATATGGGTGCAAAGCCCTCTGCATTTGGTTCATCCGGTTTTCCTGTCACCGCAATCACAGACCACAGGATCATATTGAACCCCGTGATCGAAGGAGGAGATATTTCTTTTAAAGAAAATAAAACGATCCGTATCTATTCTAACCAAAAAGATGTGGATCATTATTACAGCTTAGATGGCTCATTGCCCACAACAGCTTCAAAAAAATACAGCGGACCCTTTACCATTGACGCAACAGCAACAGTTAAGGCGATTGCGGTAAACAATAAAAATGAGTCAAGCTATATTACTACCGCAAAGTATAAGAAGAGTTTGCATAACTGGAGCATAAAGCTGAACACGCAATTTGAACAGCAATATGATGGCGGTGGCACATCAGGACTTATTGATGATATTTATGGAACTGCGGACTGGCGTAAGGGCAATTGGCAGGGCTACCAGAAAACGGGTTTGGATGCGGTGATCGACCTGCAGGAAATAGAAACGATCTCAAATTTAAATGTAGGTTTTTTGCAAGACGTGGGTGCATGGATCGTTGTACCACGGCAGCTCATTGTGGAGGTTTCAACAGATGGTAAACAATTTAACCAGGTATTCAGCGGGGAGAATTTTTTACCGATAGAAGATAAAAAAGTACAGGTGAAAAATGTGAATGCTTCTTTTAACCCTGTGGCTGCACGGTGGGTACGGGTAAGGGCCATGCAGTATGGGAAGCTACCGGCATGGCATGAAGGCGCAGGAGGGGATACACATATTTTTGTTGATGAGATTAAGGTTAAGTAAAAGAGATAGCTGCATGATAGTCAAGTAACGCGGCGTATCCTTAAACTGAATTTTGCCATTTTATGTAAATTGCGATCTCCTCATTTCCGCAATCAACCATAACAACTTAGATGCTGCCTTAGCAGGCCGCTTAAAAAGGCAAAGGATATTTTTGTTATGGGATGTACAATTGCTTTGCGGGTGTCGGATCTTTTTGCGATCAGGTTCAGCGATATTGAGCGGGTAGGAGATCATTATTATATACAGGTAAGAACGATCAAGACCGGAACCTTTGTGCGTATCAAATTACCAAATTATGCAGTTAACATAATAAACAAATTTGCAGGCAAGGCGAGGGGAAGGCAAACTATTTTTCCTCCCGTATCACGTACAAGATTCAATAACCAGTTGAAAGCTATCGCAGGCTTGGCAGGATGGACAAATACTGTAAGGCGTGAGCGGACAAAAAGAGGTATTTATGAAATAAGCAAGGGCATGGCCAAAGATACAGCATGCCGTTTCTGCGATATTATATCATCACATGTTATGCGCCGGACCGCTATTACAACGATGCTTATGCTGGGGATGACGGAACCCGCTGTTAGGAAAATATCAGGACATACAGATAACAGCAAATATTTTTACAGGTATGTGAACCTTGTGCAGAGTTACCTGGATAATGAAGTTGATGTGGTTTTTGAAAAACTGGTGCACATGGACTGATCTTAGGCGCCACTCCGCATACTTCATATAATAGAAGCCAATAGCTATACTAATGTTGAATAGTAAAAGGTCGTAGATAGTGGCCAGACAGCTTCCATCTTTTGGGAAATTAAACACAAAAAATCAATGTTTTACACAGTGCCATCACAGATATCGGGTTAACATTTGCAACATCAAAGCAAAGTCAATGGCAAAGAAAGAGTTACAGGCACTGGTAGCGGAACAAAAAATATTGAACAGAATTTATGTTATCCGTGGACAAAAAGTAATGATGGACGAAGACCTTGCGGAAATGTATAATGTAGAAACAAAGCGGTTAAATGAACAGGTAAAACGTAACATAAAACGGTTCCCCAAAGATTTTATGTTTTCACTTACTCAAAAAGAGTTTGAAATCTTGAAGTCGCAAAATGCGACTTCAAGTTGGGGAGGAAGGAGAAAATTGCCAAGTGCTTTTACTGAGCAGGGTGTAGCCATGCTCTCGGGTATTTTAAACAGCGATACAGCTATTGAGGTTAATATCCGGATCATCAGGGTATTAACAAGACTAAGAGAATATACACTTACACACAAAGAAATATTATTGCAGTTTGCCAGGATGGAAAAAGAAGTAAAAGGGAACAGTAAAGACATTGAAAACATTTTTATGGTGTTGAAAGAGCTTTTGGCAAAAGAGAGCAAACCAACTCCCCGAAATAAAATTGGGTTTAAGCATTATGATTAAATTATGATGAATCAATAATAAGGGCAGCAAATTCCACAAGGTGGGTAACAGAACAAGACGGCGGCAACACTCTTCTTCCCACGGCGACAAAAAAAGCGTCCCGGTAATTTACGGGACGCTTTTAATTATTTGTATCTGTTAATTATGCTACCGGCTCTTTTCTTCCGAGTTTTCTTCCGAAGACCACAAGGTGAACCGCTGCAAAAATCAGTGAAATATAAAATAAGGTTCTGTCAGCATCAAATCCAACAGTATACTGGTGTAAGAAACCTACAATGACCAGCAAAAAGCAAAGTGCAATGCTCGTCAACCGCGCTATCTTCATACCTTTCCTGTTATCGGTCCCATTACCCAAATGACTGTGTTTGGCGCCATACACCAGGTAGATATCCATACCTATCAGCATCCATACCAATAAGCGTATCCAGGTATCCATTGGTAAGAACACCATCATAAAAAGGCAAACGAAAATTCCTAAAATGGGAACAAGCGGAACCAATGGTGTTTTAAATGCCCTTGGTAATTCCGGCATTTTTTTGCGCATCACCCATACACCGATACACACCAATATGAATGCGAACAATGTTCCTATACTCGTCATTTCACCAACTACCCTTGCAGGAACGAAAGCCGCAAAAAGGCTCACGAAAAGCATAAACAATAAGTTGCTCTTTGCAGGGGTTTGTGTTTTTGGATTTACTGCAGAGAAGATCTTAGGGATCAAACCATCCTTACTCATACTGAAGAATACACGGCTTTGTCCCATCAGCATCACCAGGATAACAGATGCGTAACCAGCAAGGATCGCTACTACGATCGCACGGTTCAGCCATGGATAATCGGGTTTGATCACACCTGCTGCATCCGTTGTACCCATATGGTCGATCGCTATCGCAACAGGAGCAATACCATCTTTACCTGCAAATGTTGTATAACTGGTAACGCCTGTCATCACGTGTGCGAACAATATATAAAGAACAGTACAGATAGCTAAAGAACCTAAGATACCCCAGGGCATATCCCGTTTTGGATTCTTTGCTTCCTGGGCCGCGGTGCTCACCGCATCAAAACCTATATAGGCAAAGAATACAATTGCCGCGGCACGAATTATACCACTGAATCCAAAGTCACCGAATTTGCCGGTATTGTCTGGTATATACGGATCGTAATTGCTGTTGTTGATATAGCTCCATCCCAGGAAAATAAAGATCAATACTACAGATATCTTCAAGCCTACTATCACAGAATTTACAGCAGCACTTTCTTTTGTCCCCTTCATTAATAATAAACTCATCAGCACAATAATGAAAACAGCAGGCAGGTTGATGATACCTCCATCCCAGGGACCTACCGTTAAGCTTTCGGGGAGATGAATATCGAAACCTTCGAGGAAACGTACCAGGTAGCGGCTCCAGCTTATACCTACAGTAGCAGCACCAACCGCATACTCGAGTACAAGATCCCAACCAATGATCCATGCAATGAATTCACCCATGGTGGCATAAGAATAAGTGTAAGCGCTTCCGGCAACGGGTATCATTGATGCAAATTCTGCATAGCATAAACCCGCGAACAGGCATCCCAATGCAGCTACAACAAAAGATAAGGTTATAGCCGGGCCTGCATGATTTGCTGCTGCCATACCGGTAATAGAAAACAAGCCGGCACCAATGATCGCCCCGATACCCAATGCGATCAGGCCCCATGCACCTAATGTTCTTTTTAATGTATGTGAACCAGTTTCAGAGGCTTCGGTCATTAAAGCCCCCATTGGTTTTCTTACGAATAAACTCATGTCAGTTGGTTTTGTTTAATATTAATAAATGGAAAAATAAGCAATAAATCTTTAATTGAGCAACCGGTAATACATTTTATGTATTTTGACCTCACCCAAACCCTCTCCAAAGGAGAGGGCTTCAGGAACCGGCTATTGCAAGTTCTTTTATTTTATATTTTTATTGCAACTATCATTTTATAAGCTGTTTGTGGATAACAGCTTTTTAATATTATATTGCGGTATTAAAAGTTTTATAATGGAAATTGCCCATCAGCCAACAAAAAAAAGCAAGCTCACACTTTATATTCTTATTGCAATGGTACTTGGTATTGTAGCTGGGTATTATATTAATCAGAATGCTGCCGGAAATAAAATCTCTTATTCTCCCGCTAAAGATTATACGGGAAAAGACTCATTTGGTCTCTCGATTTCAGGATCTCAATATTTTCAAAAAGTACTTGTTGTAAAAGATAGCGCATCCTATAGAAATTTAAAAGACAGTATCCCCAAAGGAACCTGGCTGGTTGTTTCAAATACTAACAAATCCTATATTCCGGCCGAATTAACAGAAAATAGAAAAATTGACCGTGTCTCTGCGGCCCCATCTCATGGCACAGTTTCAATTGTAGCTTTAAACGAAATAGCTGACTTTTTGAAACTGCTTACAACCATATTTTTACGCATGGTCCAGATGATCATAGCGCCAATCGTTTTTGCAACATTGGTCGTAGGTATAGCTAAGCTGGGTGATATGAAAACAGTAGGCAGGGTAGGGGGTAAGGCAATGCTCTGGTTCATTACCGCGTCGCTGGTTTCACTGGGTCTTGGTTTATTACTGGTAAATATTTTTAAACCCGGTGTTGGGGTTGATATTAATAGTACGGATATGGCTGCTGTGAATGACCTGCTTGAAAAATCGAAAGGATTTTCTTTACAGAAATTCGTGGAGCATGTAGTGCCTAAAAGTGTGGTGGAAGCAATGGCCACCAACGAAATTCTGCAACTGGTTGTTTTCTCTGTTTTCTTTGGCATAGCATTAACGGCGATCGGTAAAAAAGGCGAACCCATTGTTAATGCATTGGACTCACTGGCACACGTGGTTTTAAAAATGGTTACCTATGTGATGTACCTTGCCCCGTTGGGTGTGTTTGGTGCTATGGCTGCCGCAATTGCCAAGAATGGCCTGGGCATTTTAGTGACCTTTGGTTTTTATGTAGGCGAATTTTACCTGGGACTGGCCATATTGTGGGCAGTATTATTACTTGTGGGATATTTATTTTTAAAGCATAGGTTAAGGATCTTATTAAGAAGGATCGCTACACCGATGTCAATTGCTTTCAGTACGGCCAGCAGCGAGGCAGTTTATCCCAAGCTGGTTGAGGAAATGGAAAGGTTTGGCTGCAATAATAAAATTGTAAGCTTTGTTTTACCATTGGGTTATTCGTTTAACCTGGATGGCAGTATGATGTACATGACATTTGCCAGTATGTTCATTGCGCAGGCATTTGGTATTACCTCGCTTACCGGTGATGTGGGACAGCAGGTCCTTATGCTGCTTGTATTTTTAATAACCAGTAAAGGTATAGCCGGTGTGCCCAGGGCATCACTGGTAGTGGTGCTGGCAACAGGTGCGATGTTTGGACTGCCGCCGGAAGGAGTAGGGCTCATCCTGGCAATTGATGTATTTTGTGACATGGGCAGAACAATGACCAATGTTTTAGGAAATGCTTTGGCTACTGCAGCGGTAGCCAAATGGGAAGGACAATTAGAAACTCCATAAATTTAAAATTGACGATGCTGGATTTTATTTTGCTTGATTTTCACTGGACACAACTGCTGCAACCGCAATGGTATATTGATAATGGTGGTCTTTGGTTCGTGCTTTTTATTGTGTTTGCCGAAACGGGGTTGTTTGCCGGTTTTTTTCTGCCGGGAGATTCTTTACTTTTTGTTGCCGGCATATATGCACATGAAATGAATGAGAAGACCCATGAACCGGGTTTGGGCTACCAGTTCCTGAAATTATTCGGTTTTGATAATAACCATAGTTATTGGCTTGACCTTTTTGTTTTGATCGGACTGATATCCATAGCAGGTATCCTGGGCAATGCTCTTGGATACTGGATCGGAAAAAAATTCGGACATGGCATGTACACCTGGCGTGACAGGTGGTTCTTTAAAAAGCGTTATTTGCACGAGGCCCATAACTTTTATGAGAAGCATGGCGGCGGGGCCATTGTTTTGGCAAGGTTTGTACCTATCATAAGGACCTTTGCGCCATTGATAGCCGGGATAGTAGATATGAACAGGGCTAAATTCTCCTTTTATAATATTGTTGGTTGTGTCGCGTGGGTTTCTTCTATGATCCTGGGCGGCTTCTTTTTGCAAAGGTGGCTATTGAAATCCTATGATTTTGACCTGAAGGAGCATTTGGAAATAATTGTAATTGGTATCGTACTGGTATCAACACTCCCTATTTTTATCAAACTGGTTTTCGGCAAAAAGAAAAAAGTTGAAGATGCAAACGCAAAATAGATCTGCTTCTGTTTTTAATATTGCTGTTGTTGTTGCTGCCCTGGGATATTTCGTTGATATCTACGATCTCCTGTTATTCAGCATCACCCGTGTGCCAAGCCTTAAGTCTATAGGTCTGTCAGATGCACAGGTACTGTCAGAAGGGGAGAGCATCATTATGTGGCAGATGGCAGGCCTGTTAATAGGCGGCATCATCTGGGGTATAATGGGAGATAAGAAAGGAAGGCTGAGTGTGTTGTTTGGATCTATCATTTTATATTCCCTTGCCAATATTGCCAATGGCTTTGTTCAAACAGCAGACCAGTTCAAGATCATCCGTTTTATTGCGGGCATCGGCCTTGCAGGAGAATTGGGTGCAGGTATTACATTAGTATCAGAGCTCACGCCAAAAAATAAAAGGGGTATTGCTACCTCGCTGGTGGCGGGCATTGGTTTGACCGGCGCCGTAGTAGCCTTTATCATGAAAGAAAATTTCGACTGGCGTACCTGTTATTTTATTGGGGGAGGATTGGGATTGCTCTTATTGCTCTTGCGGATCTCTGTTTTTGAATCGGGGATGTTTCATGAAGTGAAAAAGATGGATGTACAGCGGGGGAATTTCTTCATGCTTTTCAATACCAGAGAAAGATTAAAAAAATATTTGTGCAGTATCCTGATAGGATTGCCAACCTGGTTCGTGATCGGTGTACTTGTAACCTTCTCCAGTGAGTTTGGAAAGCAAATGGGTATCGTTGAAAAAATTGATCCGGGTAAAGCGATCATGTATGCTTATGCTGCCATCTCGATTGGCGATATTTTGATCGGCTTTATAAGCCAGTGGCTCAAAAGCAGGAAAAAGGCATTATACCTTTTTTATTTTATCACCGCGGTTTTCATGGTGCTGTTCTTTACGATACAATGGAATGGTACCGCTGCTAAGATGTACTGGATCTGTGCCGGGCTTGGGTTTGGAACCGGCTTCTGGGCGATCTTTGTGACCATGGGTGCTGAACAGTTTGGCACTAATATCAGGGCAACTGCAGCCACTACGATCCCTAACATGGTAAGGGGCATGCTGACAATAATGATATTGCCTTTGTTCAAATTATTCCGCGGAATGACGGATTATGTAACGGGTGGGTGGATAACAGCAATAGTAATAATGACGATAACTGTTATTGCAGCGATCATGACCAAAGAAACATTTCATAAAGATCTGAATTATATAGAAAAATAATTTCTGTATTTCTGTGCCTCCGTGGCAAAAGATAATGGCTAAATTCCTCATCATACGCTTTTCTTCTATCGGGGATATTGTATTAACAACCCCGGTGATCCGATGCCTGCGTAAACAGTTCCCGGAAGCAGAAATACATTTTCTTACCAGGTATGCTTTCAGGGGTATCGTTGCCAATAACCCGTATATAGATAAGGTCCATGTTCTGGGAGATAGCTTTGAACTGATGCTGCATGAATTGAGGACAGAAGAATATGATTATATTATTGACCTGCATCACAACCTGCGCACCCTCAGGATAAAAAAGTTTTTAAAAGAGGTAAAAGCTTTTTCATTCAACAAGCTCAACATCCAAAAATATATTCTCACGAGCATCAAGATAAACGTCTTACCAAAAAAACATATCGTAGACCGTAACCTGGAGACCCTCGTAAGTCTTGGTGTAAAAAATGACGGGCTTGGTCTTGATTATTTTATTCCTGAAAAAGACATTGTAGGTAATAAGGATATCCCAACATCACACCTTCACGGGTATATTGCTATAGTGATCGGTGCAGCATTAAATACCAAGAAGCTTCCGATCCATAAGTTAAAGGAATTATGTGCAGGCATTTATCATCCCATTATATTACTTGGAGGTAAAGAAGATTTCCAGGATGGGGAGCGCATTGCAAAAGTTGACGATGTTAAAATTTACAATGCATGTGGTAAATTTAATTTAAATGAATCTGCAGATCTTGTAAGGCGCTCAAAATTAGTGATCACGCATGATACAGGATTAATGCATATGGCAGCGGCACTTCAAAAACCCATCATTTCGGTATGGGGAAATACCGTTCCTGAATTTGGTATGTATCCTTACTATGGGCAAAGTTCCAAACAGCATTATGACATCGTGGAAATAAATAAGCTCTGGTGCCGGCCATGCAGCAAGATCGGTTACAACAAATGCCCTCTCGGTCATTTTAAGTGTATGGAAAAAATTGCTGTTAATGATATTGTAAATCTGGTTGAACAACGCCTCCGGAAATAATATTTTTTGTTGGTTTGTATTTATTCTTATCCTAACCATGATAAAAAACCTCCTTTCTCTCATACTTTTACTGGCATGTAATTTTTCTTACGCACAGGTCACTACTACTATAAAGTGGGAAACAAGCAGCAAGACGAATTCAAGAGACACTATATATTATGATCCCAATAAAAAATTGAACTGGCATGATTTCCGGGGCAGGCCGGAAAAAAACAGCAGGGCTGCTGCAATAACAGAGTCTGGTTTTGGATACCGCCTTGCCATGCAATACAACAGTAATGGCAAAGCAAATATTGTTATTTCGGTAGTTTGTTTCTTTAATAAAACGGGATCCTGGGTCAAGAATGGAATGGCATCTGATTATGCACTTACACACGAACAGCATCACTTTGACCTTACCTATATTGCAGCCCGTGCATTTGTTGAAAAGTTAAAAGCTACCCGTTTTACAATAGAGAATTGCGCTTCTTTAGTGGAAAGAATAAATGATGAGTTCTACCGCGAACTCGATAGCATGCAAAATGACTATGATGGTGAAACAAAGAACGGGCAGTTAAGAAATATACAGGTTGCCTGGAATAAAAAAATAGACCTGCAACTGGAAGACCTTTTTACAAATTAACGATCAGCACCGGTATCTTTAATTCATGTCTTACCGTGTTTACAGTTTCTCCATAAATAAAATCCTTCAGCCCGGTATGCCCGTGTGCGCCCATCACGATCATATCCGCATTTCCGTCTTTAACAATGCGTACAATTTCTTTCGCCCTGTTTTTGTATCCCAGGTAACCTTCGGCTGTAAATCCCCGCGTGTGCAATTCAGCTACATAAGCATCCATTCGCTCCTTGTCTTTCCTTGATTCATAGTCATCACTTTCATCTCCAAATAATTTCGCAGACGCGCTTTCAACAATGTGAACTAAAAGATAGTGGGTATTCTCTCTTCCCTGGCCAATGGCATAGGCCAACAGCTTTTCATCATGTTCACTGAAGTCGAGGGCGATAGCAATTTTTTCAAAAGTTGGTATGTCAAGCTTTTTGATATTGCTTGCATCAGGATGTATCTTTATGGATGCAGGCTTTTTTAATTTGGTAATGTATGGCGTGATGATAATGTAGACGAGTAATGCAAGGCAGATCAATCCTCCTGCACCGAGTAAAAGCTTTTGCCAGAGGGCACCGTCTTCAAATATTGGCCCAGTCTCATTTATAAGCATTTTTAAATTCAGGAACACCAGTACAGAAGCGATGGCCCATGCAAGTATTTTGATAACCGGTTTGATGGCAAACTTGCCCATTGTGTTTTTATCACTTACAAAATGAATCAACGGAATTATTGCAAAGCCCAATTGTAAACTCAGGATCACCTGGCTTAGTATCAAAAGGGAATCCACATTTTCTTCACCATAAATAACGATCACTATCAGCGCAGGAACGATAGCAACAAGCCGGGTAACCAATCTCCTTAAAATGGGATTGATGCGCAGGCTTAAATATCCCTCCATGATGATCTGCCCTGCCAGCGTTCCGGTAATGGTACTGCTTTGTCCTGCCGCAATTAATGCAACTGCAAACAGAACAGGGGCGACGTTCCCTAAAAATTCGGGTAATAACCTGTGGGCTTCTTTAATTTCAGCCACGCCCGCATTGGGGGTGCCATAAAATACTGAAGCTGCCACGATCAGGATCGCAGCATTCACAAAAAAGGCCATGTTCAGGGCTATGGTTGTATCAATACGGTTAAACTTAATGGCCTGTTTTATACCGGCATCTGTGCGATCTATTTTTCTTGTTTGCACAAGCGCCGAGTGCAGGTATAGATTATGCGGCATTACAGTTGCACCAATTATACCTATCGCAATATATAACGCTTCATTCGTCATTGCAGAAGGAATAAATCCAGTTATTACTTTTCCCATGGGTGGAGCAGCCAAAAATATTTGAACCAAAAATGAAATGCCGATCACACCAACAAGCGTAATAATAAAGGCTTCCATTTTGCGGATACCAAGCCGCTGCAGGTACAGTAATAAGAATGTATCGAGTACAGTGATGGATACACCCCAAACCAATGGAAGGCCTGTTAATAGCTGTATTCCTATGGCCATACCCAGCACCTCGGCAAGATCGCATGCTGCAATGGCGATCTCTGCAAGTATGTATAAAAAGAAGTTTACTACTTTAGGATAAGTTTCCCTGTTGGCCTGCGCCAGGTCTCTGCCCCTTACTATTCCCAGTCTTGCGGAAAGTCCCTGCAGCAGCAATGCCATGAGGTTACTCATTAATAATACCCAGATAAGCGAATAACCAAATTTACTTCCGCCCGCAAGATCGGTGGCCCAGTTACCCGGATCCATATAGCCAACACTTACCAGGTAAGCAGGACCTAAAAAGGAAAATGCCCTGCGCCAGCCTACTTTTTTAGCAGTGTCAACTGATTCGTGTACTTCACTTAAAGAAGCATCATTGTTTTTCTTACTGATCATAATGAACGAAAACATTTTTTGCTACCTGTTCACTGATGATGCAGTCAGCTTGTTTTAAAACTTTTATTTCGAGGGAACCATCAAATTCAAATCTTTTCAGCACGGTCAGTGATGTGCCCAATGCAATTTTATAATGTTTAAGCATTTCCAGCATTTGTGCTGTTTGGTTGCTTACAGAGCTTACCGTTACTGTTTTTTTTATGGGGATACCGGAAAGGCATTGCTGGTTTATCACCGGGATCTTCCCATTCTTATCGGGGATGGGGTCACCATGAGGATCAAATGAGGGGTTGCCTAAAAATATCTCCAGGCGTTGTACGAGTTCGTTACTGCTGATATGTTCAAGTTCCTCGGCGATAGCGTGTACCTTATCCCAGTCGAATTTTAATTTCTCTACTAAAAAAAACTCCCACAACCGGTGTTTTCGCACCACCTGCAAAGCCGCCTTTTTTCCTGCATCGCTGAGGGTAAAGCCCTTGTAGGGTTCATATTGCAGGATCTTCTTGGCTTTCAGCTTTTTTACCATGTCTGTAACTGAAGCAGGCCTGGTATGCATTTCAGCCGCCAGGGAATTGGTGTTGACCGTTCCGGTTTCCTGCTGCAGGTGGTAAATGCATTTGATGTAATTCTCTTCGCTACTGGTGAAAGTCATGTTGTTGAAAATAAAATTTAGACAAAACTAAAAATTTTATTCTTATTATCAAAATATTATTGCTGTGTATAGGGTGTAATTTTAAATGCAAATGGTAATTTGAGTTTAAATGCAGTATTTATGAGACACAAAATAAGTTCCGGTTCACCCTGGGAAGACATAGTAGGTTATTCACGTGCTGTGAGAGTTGGTAATATTATAGAAGTAGCGGGAACAACAGCGATGGAGGGAGAGGTGCTGGTAGGTAAAGGAGACTTACATGCTCAAACTACCTTTATTTTTAAGAAAATTGAAAAAGCGCTGGAGGACGCAGGCGCAACTTTACATGATGTGGTACGTACAAGAATGTATGTTACTGATATCTCAAACTGGGAGGCTGCAGGCAAAGCACATGCAGATTTTTTTAAGCATATAAAACCTGTTGCCACTATGGTAGAAGTGTCAAGACTAATCAATGATGAACTGCTGATAGAAATAGAGGTGAGTGCGGTGGTTGAGTAAACGGGTTACCTTTCGTGATTCCCGGTTTAAAAGATAATTATCCTGCATACCTTGTTTACCGGGTGCAGGTGAAAATATTCTTTCGCTCTAATAGCATATTTTATCCTTTGCTTGCTCTATGGCCTGTTAAGGTTAACAGGCCCTATCCTTTAAAAAAGTACGATGAACAGAAAAAAAATATTATCCATCATAATAAGGTTGATAGAGAATATTAAGTATCCGTTACCATAATGATGAAAGCATTGAGCAGCGCCGGTACAAGTGCGGATTTTTACACTAAGTCGGCCAATTACAAATTTTTACATTTATATTGCGTCCTCAATAAAGTCTTATATAATCTATGAGTTTTTCTTCTTTTAATGTTCCCTATGCAATAGATGAACAATACAGTAAGCGGATCGCTTATTTTTCAATGGAATTTGCGGTACATCAGCCCTTAAAAATATACAGTGGCGGGCTCGGTTTTTTAAGTGGCTCTCACATGCGGAGTGCGTATGAGCTGAGACAGAACCTGGTAGGCATAGGTATACTTTGGAAATACGGATATTATGACCAGGCCAGGAACCAGGACCAGACATTGCAGGTACAGTGGAATGAAAAGATCTATAATTTCCTGGAAGATACAGGGATCAAATTCCAGATCGATATTCATGAACACCCTGTTTGGGTAAAAGCATGGTACCTGAACCCGGAAACTTTTAAATCAGCACCCCTGTTTTTATTGAGTACAGACCTGCCGGAGAATGATTATGTTTCTCAAACCATCACACATCGTTTGTATGATGCAAACGTGGCAACTAAAGTGGCCCAGTTTATTTTACTGGGTGTTGGTGGTGCAAAACTGATGGATGAAATTAATTTCAATCCTGACCTCTATCATTTGAATGAAGCACACGCCGTAAGCGCTGCTTTTTATTTGTATAAAAAATTCGGTAACAAGGAGGATGTAAAAAAACGCCTGGTATTTACTACGCATACGCCGGAAGAAGCAGGCAATGAAAAACATGACATTCATCTTTGCGAAAAGATGAGTTATTTCTGCGGCCTTAAACTGGATGAGGTGAGAAAGCTTACCGGCATGGAAGGGAACCTGTTCAACCATTCACTGGCAGCATTACGTTTTGCAAGGCTGGCAAATGGCGTAAGCCAGCTGCATGGCGAAGTGAGCAGGAACCTTTGGAAAAAATTTGATGACATCTGTGAAATAAAAGCGATCACCAATGCACAAAACTGGCATTACTGGGCCGATAAACAATTGTATCGTTTTATGGAAGAACAGGACGATGGCGGCTTTGATGACAGGAAACAATTCTTAAAGAAAAGGGCTTTTGATGTTGTGGCTGATCAAACGGGAAAATTATTTAAACCAGGCATATTCACGATCGTTTGGGCCCGCAGGTTTGCCGGGTATAAAAGAGCTGAACTAATAACAAGAGATGAAGAAAGATTCGAAGCTTTATTAAATAACAGTAAATACCCGGTACAGATCATTTGGGCGGGCAAACCTTACCCGGTCGATTATCCTGCTATCAGTGATTTTAATATGCTGGTACACCTTAGCAAGAAGTATGATAATGTGGCTGTTTGCATCGGTTATGAATTAAGCCTGAGCAAAAGGTTAAAGCAGTCATCTGACCTTTGGTTGAATAACCCCAGGGTGCCAAGAGAAGCAAGTGGTACCAGTGGCATGACGGCGGCCATGAATGGTGCTGTTAACTGCAGCACTTTTGACGGCTGGATATGTGAATTCATAAATCACGGTAATAACGGTTTTGTTGTTCCCCCGATCGATTATGAAAATGTAAGCGTGCATGAACAGGACGAGTATGATCTCGACAAACTATATGATATCTTAGAGAACCAGGTACTTCCTTTGTACTACGAAAATCATGATGTATGGAGACAGATCATAAAGAACGGCATGCGGGATGTGCGCTGGCAGTTTGACAGCAACCGGATGGCGAAGGAATATTACGACGTCTTATATAAATAATAAAATCTGCAAAACATTCCTGGAAAAACAGGGATGTTTTACTTTTGAGAAAACAAACCTCATCAATGGAAAGTTTTTCAAAAAAGCTGGAAGTGCGCTGGGCTGATCTGGATCCCAATTTTCATGTCCTGCATTCAAAATATTTTGATTTTGGAGCTTATTGCCGTATGGCTTTTTTTACGGAACATGGTATTACTGTTCAACTGATGCAGGATCATCATATCGGCCCCATCATTTTCAGGGAAGAATGTTTTTTTAAAAGAGAAATAAAGTTCGGCGATGAGGTTACTATAACCCTGCTGCTTGATAAACTATCGGAAGATCATCGTAAATGGACCATGTCGCATGAAATATGGACAAATGGAGATACGCTTGCTGCGACGATAACCCTTGACGGGGCGTGGATGGATACTGCAGCACGTAAAGTAACTGTGCCTCCTGAAGCTTTTAAGAAAGGTATAGAAGCCATTCCCAAAGCAAAAAATTTCAATCAATAATTCCTGCCGCATTTTCTTTAACCGGCGCTGCAAATAAATATCTTTGCAGCAATTTTATGATCAGTGCAACCGTCAATTTATATAAGAATGCATATACGGGATTAAACCACCGTATGTGGCTGCTTGCAGTTGTAATGCTGATCAACAGGGCCGGCACGATGGTGTTGCCTTTTATGACCTTGTATTGCAAACACATCGGGTACACTACAAAACAGGCGGGATGGGTTGTGGCTATTTATGGCCTGGGATCAATGGTGGGCGCATTTTTAGGTGGCAGGATCAGCGATCGTTTTGGGTTTTATTATACCCAGTTCTTCTCATTGCTTTGCGGTGGGTTATTATTCATCACACTCGGACAGATGAATTCCTATATCTCTATATGCATCTGTACTTTCTTCCTGAGTATGGTAAATGAATCGTTCAGGCCAGCCAATGCAACGGCGATCGCACATTACAGTACTGTACAAAACCGCACGCAGTCTTTTTCGGTAGTACGCCTGGCCATAAATATAGGATGGGGTTTAGGCGGAGCTATGGGTGGTTTCCTCGCATCCATCAATTATCATTTATTGTTTTGGGTAGACGGCTTCACTAATATAACAGCAGCGTTTTTATTGCTCTGGTTGCTGCCAAAGGTGAGCCTGGCTCAGCAGCAAAATAAACCGAAGGAAAAAACAGCGGTTATAAGATCTGTTTCTGCCTATGCCGATAAGACTTTTCTTTATTTCATAGGATTACAGGTATTATTTGCCATCTGTTTTTTCCAGTTGTTCACTACGATCCCGTTATATTTTAAGGAAGGCCTGCATATCAACGAATTCTGGATCGGCGTAGTAATGGCAATGAATGGGATACTTATTGCGATATTTGAAATGGTAATCGTATTTAAACTAGAGGGCAAACGGCCATACCTCCTGTTGATGACTTATGGAACCATATTAATGGGCTTTTCTTTTTTTATTTTGAACATTCCTTTGATCAGTGGATTCCTGATCGCCGTATTATCTACCGTGATGGTGACCTTTGCCGAGATGATCGCTATGCCTTTTATGAATTCCTATTATATTTCCAGGAGTACGGAAGGGAACCGTGGCCAATATGCGGCGTTATACGTGATGGCATGGAGTGTGGCCCAGGTGATCGGCAGCACTACCGGCACACTGATCGCCTATGCCGCAGGATTTAATAATTTATGGTGGATGATCGGTGGAATCTCTTTACTTACCGCGGCAGGCTATCATAGCTTGTACAAAAAAGGCTGATCCCTTCTATTATTTATAAATATTTGTTGAATTGGCTTTGGCACTCATCGGCATTTCCTGTCCCATCAGCTGAAAGCTTCCTGTTATGTTTGCCTGGGTTGTTTTTTTCTTAACCAGCCCGGTCAAAATATCTGTAATGATCTCACCGGTGGTTTTTGTTTCGCTTTTAAATTCTATTTCCATACCCTGCAACTCAATTTTATTTACTGCATTTGTCACCGCAGCTAACTGGATCAGTGCTTCACTGCCTGTTATTGATGAAAGTGTATAGGTGCGTACCGTTTTTATTTCTTTTGAGATGGTTGAATCCGTCCAGCTATCTCCGATCTTTTTATCCTGTGGTATTAATTCAAATGCACCCGATACTACTGCTGCATCCGAATTATCAGCAAACATATTTAACATCCCATCCACCGGGGCGGCATCACCCGCTTCATCTTTCTTTTCCTTTTGCTTTTCCGCCTCAGGTGTACCTGTATTGTCAATAATAATGTTCACTGGTTTATTGAGTTTTTCTGCAAAGGCTTTTTCAATATCTGTACCCGGAACTTCTTTTTTCTCTGAATCGTAACTGGTAGCCTGGCCCATCATGTTCATATCCACTTTAAGTTTTGTGATGGTATTGCTGACAGTAGAGTATTTATCGTCACTCTGCTTTACTTCGAGGGCATTCTCTGTGGCTGAAGTACTGGTCAGGTCCATCCCGGTTAAACTTGCTTCCAGTGAAATATTGCTTTGTACTGTTATTTTCTGGCCTTTGGTAAGTATGATCCTTCCTGAAGGTTTAACGGTTTGAGAAAAAATAAGGGTAGTGCTGAAAACAACGACCAGGGTGATTAGGATCCTTTTCATCTTTAGTGTTTTAATGGAGGTGCAAATTTATAAACTTACAACGTATATTACCGGTTTGTTCAGGATAAAAAACGTTAAAACTTACCCGGAGGGACAAAAAATAAGGGCTACTCATAAATGAAT
>DATHEH010000291.1:0-5842 GCA_035318685.1 Ferruginibacter sp. | reverse complement strand
AGCCATTTTTAAACAATCTGTTTTTGTTGACAATTAACCTGTTATTACGAAAGGATGGAAATTTTTATACGCTGTTTGATGAAAGCATACATGAGCAATTGAAAACGGCAGCCAATGAGGCCGGGTTAATGAAAGGAAATTATGAAGTTTGTTATACCATTAGAAACAACCCATAAATTATGAACCAGCAACCGAAAAAACAACTGATTACATTAGTCTTCCTCTTATTTGTTACAACTGCAGGCTTTGCACAAAAAGAATTCTTTCGCTCTCAGCAGGTTTTTACCAAAGAGCAGATGAGTAATTTTTATTCTTCTGTAACTATACATGATAGCCTGATAATTTTTAGTGCCAACGATTACCGGCTGTATGCCTACAATAAAAAAGACGGGTCGCTTAAATGGTCCACCGAAACCAATTATAAATCTACTATCCCGGTATTTGTACAAGACAATATCATTTATGCAGCCATATCAAAAAAAGAAGTGCATCAGGCAGCACAGTTCAACCTTGCAAATGGTAAATTAATTAAAGAACTTCCGTTTGGGCCTCTGGCAACAAAACCATTAATAAAAAACGGCATGCTGTATGGTACCGCTATTTATAATTTTGGCTGCATACTTGCGTACGATTTTGCAAAAGATACCGTTGCCTGGAGCCGTTTTATTGCGCATGGATTTTCACGACAACCTTATTACCTGGACAAGAAGATACTGGCTAATACCGAAGGGAGTAACTGGGTACAACTTGGTTATGATGGCATTTTGCTGGACACCACCTGTACAACCAAACCCCCGATGTATGTGGAAGAGATCCCATGCGTAAAAGTATTTACTGCCCTTACACATGATGGCCTGGAGATAAAAGGAAAAATGGCTGATGACATTTTTGGTAAGGATTTTTATGAACTGCCTGATATGATAATGACTAAAGATTTCACCTATGTTTTAAATGAGGACAAGCTGAGCATAATTTCAAAAAAAATAAAAATAAAGCACCAGGTAGACCTTTCCTCTTTAGCAGAAGAGCTTGGTGATAACCGGAGCAATAAATTATTGAAAGCTGATGATGAAAATGCATGGGTGCTTTGCGACAACTACCTGTTGCAATACAACCATAAAACAAAAAAGCTTGTGCATTTAACAGACCTTAGCGCATGGCAACCTCAGCAGGTTGTATTTGATGAAGAGCATATCTGGCTCATATCTGGTAAAGACGGGTTGTTGTACGGGCTTTCGCTTTAGTGGAACCCTGCAAAAAGTTTACCTGGTTCAAAATAAAATTATTTAAGGATAAAGATCCCTCACACCAATACGGTTGATATCATCCTCTTCCACCGGGTCAGGCTTTTTATTCAGTATTGAACGGATGAAAAAATAGCTGGACACGGCAAGTATTAAGGCAAGCAAATAGGTAGGCCAAAAATTTTCCTGGCCAAAAGAAAGAATGCCAATTATTGCACCTAATATTTCAAACCCGATCCAGGCAAGCACGCTGTACCACACCCAGGTGCTGAATTTCAGTCCCTTTTGTACTGCGAGCTGCCCGTTTTTCCTGGAAAGCATGATGATGGCAAGTATTTCAAGCATATTTTTATTTTAACGTCAGTTATAAATTGAGACTAAGTCTCAAAACCATGCATCCTCGTCGGGGACGGGACGATTACACCAGGTCAATATCAAAATTCACCAGCTGCACAAATTCGCTCAGCCGCGTATCAATATCTTCCCTGGTGATCTCTTTTAATCTTTCCGGTCCGAATTTTTCAACACAAAAACTTGCCATGGCGCTGCCGACGATGATGGCGGTTTTCATATTCTCAAAACTGATGTCCTTGGTTTTGGCCAGGTAGCCTATAAAGCCTCCTGCAAATGTATCTCCTGCGCCTGTCGGGTCAAATACTTCTTCCAATGGTAAAGCCGGGGCAAAGAACACATGATTCTCGTTAAATAATAATGCACCATGCTCTCCTTTCTTAATGATCAAAAACCTGGGGCCCATCTTCATGATCTCCTTTGCTGCTTTTACCAATGAGAGTTCACCGCTCAGTTGTCTTGCTTCGCCGTCATTCACCAACAGCACATCAATTTTTTTCAATACCTGTTTCAGGTCTTCCATCGCTATATCCATCCAAAAATTCATTGTATCCATTACAATGAGTTTTGGTCGCACCCTTAACTGGTCTATCACGCTCATCTGTAGCTTTGGCATCAGGTTACCCAACATTAAAAACTCTGCGCCCTGGTATGACTCCGGTACAATGGGGTTAAAATCTTCCAGTACATTCAGGTCGGTAACCAATGTATCGCGGGTATTCATATCAATATGGTACTTACCACTCCAGAAAAAAGATTTTTTGTCTTTTATGATCTCCACGCCTTCCAGTTGAACACCACGTTTGGTAAGATCATCCATTTCTTTTTGGGGGAAATCATATCCAACAATGGAGATCTGTTGTATGGGAGTAACAAAATTGCTGGCTGCATAGGCTACATAGGTACCCGATCCGCCTATGATCTTATCTATTTTACCAAAAGGAGTTTCAATAGCATCAAAAGCCATAGTGCCCACGGAGATTACTGACATCTTATTTTAATATTTATTGGTTTATTATTTGATACTTTTGAAAAGAACAAAAGTAATGGATTGCTGCTGTTTTAATTAAAAAATTATGCTGATACAGGTACACCCACAGGATCCGCAACCCCGCTTAATAAAGCAAATAGCTGAGTGCCTTAAGGACGGCGGCGTGATCATATACCCCACAGATACCATTTATGGTTTGGGTTGTGATATCTCCCAGCACAAGGCTGTTGAAAGGATATGTAAAATAAAGAATGTAGATCCGCAGAAAGCACAATTGTCTTTTATCTGCCGCGACCTCAGTCACCTGAGTGATTACACAAAGAGTATTGACACGCCTTTGTATCGCATGCTGAAGAGTTATTTGCCCGGGCCCTATACTTTTATATTACCTGCCAGCAAACAGGTTCCCAAAATTTTACAAAGCAAAAAAAGCACCATTGGCTTAAGGGTGCCCGATAATATAATTTGCCGGCATATCCTGGATGCATTGGGTCATCCCATCCTGAGTGCATCCTTACCCGGGGAGATGGTGGAAGAATACACAGATCCCGAAGTGATGTATGAAAATTTCGGAGATGCAGTTGATTTCGTGATCGACGGTGGTATCGGCAGCATGGTTCCTTCTACGATCGTTGACTGTACAACAAATGACTGGGTGATCACCAGGCAGGGGCAGGGAGAGATCATTCTCGAATAGAAAAACCCCTCCGGGTAGTGGGAGGCCATTCTATTATAACTATCCTATGTTGTTTTCCTGCGGTTAAAATAAGTAAAGCTGAATAAACCATAGCATAGACCGGCACTAATTATCCGGGTTTAGTACAATGAAAGATTTTAGGAAAGAGGCGCAGCAGCGAGAATATTAAAGCTCTTACGATGATGGTCGCAAAGGCCATGCTCCTGTATGGCCCGGCGGTGAGATGCTGTACCGTAGCCTTTATTGTCGTTCCAGCCATAATGCGGAAATGAATCATGTAATTTTTTCATGAATTCATCCCGGTAGGTCTTTGCCAGGATACTTGCAGCGGCAATGGAAGCATATTTGCCATCGCCTTCAATGATACATTGGTGCGGTATCTCCTTGTATGGCCTGAAGCGGTTACCGTCGATCAATATGTATTCGGGGATTATTCTTAAAGCTTCGAGGCAAAGGTGCATTGCGGTAAAACTTGCCTGCAGGATATTTATCTCGTCAATGGTATTGTTATCAACAGACGCCACGGAGAAAGTGATGCTTTCTTTTTCGATGACCGGTCTTAAAAGGTCTCTTTCCTTTTCGTTGAGTTGCTTACTGTCATTCAGCAGGGGATGAAAAAAATCCTTGGGTAAAATAACGGCTGCGGCAAATACCGGTCCTGCAAAGCAGCCACGGCCTGCTTCATCAACGCCAGCTTCCACTATTTTTTTGTTTAAGAAAGGGTATAACATCTGCTTTTTAAAAATATTTACTAAGAGGTCAAAGGAGAAAAGGAGGAAAAGAGGAAAAGAGGAATACGTCCTGCTTTTCATGCTTATCTCTTTTTCTTTTCCCTGCTCTTAGCCCCAAATATCAGTCAAAATTCTAAAAAACCAATTCATTTTATATTCACAACCTTTGCTGCAGTAAATTGCATCAATTATTTTTTATGCTGACCACCAGGCGCTGGGTATTAGCCACCTTCATACTTTCATTTTTAGTAATTATTGCAGGCGGGGTGGTGCGTACCACGCAAAGCGGTATGGGTTGCCCCGACTGGCCCAAATGTTTTGGCAAATGGATACCGCCCACCAATGTTTCGGAACTGCCGGCAGATTTTGAAAAATATTTACACAAGCAGGATATAGATCATACGTTCAATGTTTATCATACCTGGATAGAATATTTTAACCGCCTGCTGGGCGTATTGCTGGGCTTGTTCGCCATCATTCAAACCACATTATTATTCTTTAAAAGAAGATCCGAAAGAAAAGCATATCGGTTATCGCTTACTTTTTTAGGGTTAGTGATACTTACGGGTTTGTTTGGCGCTATGGTGGTAAGGCTAAATCTTGCACACCTTAGCATTTCTGTCCATTTGTTGTTTGCCATCATATTGGTGCAGGTACAGCTGGCTTTATTGCTTTCGGTTAATTCAAAATTATTCTCATTGATTGTTGACGCCAGGATGAGAAAAATGGTATTCCTTTTTTTAATTTTAATTTTTTGTCAAAGTGTTTTAGGTACCATGGTAAGAATGTACGTGGATGATGTATCAAAAGCCCTGCAATATGAGCAAAGGGAAAGCTGGCTTGCCAATGACCCCATGGCATTCTTAATCCACCGGAGCTTTTCGTGGCTGATACTGCTTGCTGCCTTGTTCATGGCCTGGTACTACCGGAACCTGGAGCCTGTAAAGAATAAAATTTTTCTATTGGCTGCCATCATTGTTTTAAGTATGATCACTGGTATTGTATTATTTTATGCTGATATGCCTGCTATTGCCCAGCCCCTTCACCTTTTACTGGCTTCTGTTGGCATCACGCAAGCCGTTTCGGTGCTGCTGCAAACCAGGCCCGTACAAACAGTGTCCTGATCTTATTATTAGTTGTAGTAATTTTAGCAAACAGACCCATTCATGAAACAACTATTAAAAGATATCTTTTATTCCTTTCCTGTTCAGCTATTCATACTTCATTTCAGAAAGTACCAGGTATTACTGGTGTTTTGGTTCCTGCTCGTAAGTACCATCAATAGCGGTTTTATGAAAAACTATGGCGCTGATGCTTTATTTTTTGCACCGGAGTACCTGGGTACTGTAAATGCGTTAGGGGCTGCTATTGTTGGAATTGCTATCGGGGTCTTTATCATGAGCTGGAACATTACCACGTTCATCCTGCATAGCAAGCGCTGCAAATTCCTGGCCACTACATCCAAACCCTTTTTGAAATATTGTATCAACAATTCTGTATTGCCGCTGTTGTTCCTCATTTTTTATTTTTACCGGCTTATTCCCTTCGACCGCGATAAAGAACTGATGAGTACTGCTGAAATACTGGTAGTGATATCGGGTATCGTTGTCGGGATCATGCTCTTACAGATATTTTCGTTTGGGTATTTTTTCGGCGCTGAAAGAACCATACAGAGGACCATTGGGCCGATAATAGATTCTGCACAACATTTTAATGTAAATTTTTATTCGTCGCAGAACCCGCAGGAAAGTTTTGGTATGAAAGTGAATTATTATTTGGGCCAGGGATTCCGCTTTCGCAAACCAAGAAATGTTTCGCATTATAACCA
>DATHEH010000290.1:0-5159 GCA_035318685.1 Ferruginibacter sp. | reverse complement strand
GGAAGCAACAGGGTAATACTTGCCACCGACGGAGATTTTAATGTGGGGCTTACTTCTGAAAAAGCGCTCGAGGACCTGATCACTAAGGAACGCCAAAGCGGAATTTACCTTACCTGCCTGGGCGTTGGTATGGGCAACTTTAAAGATTCCAAATTGGAAACACTGGCAAAAAGAGGTAATGGTAATTATGCTTACCTGGATGATATCGCTGAGGCCGAAAAAGTATTGGTAAAAGAACTTACCCAAACATTTTATGCGGTTGCGGATGATGTATTTATGAACCTGCAATTCAATTCTAAATTTGTCAAAGAATACAGGCTGATCGGGTTCGACAACAGGAAAGATGCCGTATCGGACAGTACCATTGACCTGGAAGGCGGTGAGATCGGCAGTGGTAACAGCATCCTTGCCATTTTTGAAATAGTTCCTGCTACTGATAACCTTTTTACAGAAGGATCATCCGGCAAAGATAAACTGGTGAGTGCGGTTACCCGTTACAGCCTTTGCAACGATACGATGCATGTGGAAATGATAAAAAGCTGCCCGCCTAATTTTACGGAATTTAAAAATATTGATAAAGAGTTCCAGTTTGCAACGGCTGTTGCCATGTTCGGGCTTAAGGTCAAGCAATCAAAATACCTTAAAAATGTAGACTGGCCGGAAATACATGCCATTGCACTGGCATCTTATGATCCCAACAGTTTTCTCCAGGCAGAATTCCTGCAATTAATAGGTAAAGCAGAGAATATCTACTCCCGTAAAAAGAAGAAGAAAGGAAATTAAGAGAACATCTCCCGCACTTTGTCAAAAAATGATTTCTCATTCTTTTCAGGCTTAGGCTTGAAATTTTCTGAGTGCTGCATTTTGTCCAGCATCTCTTTTTCCTGCGGTGACACATGTTGGGGAGTCCACACATTTACCTGTATCAGCTGGTCGCCTTTTTCATAACTGTTCACGTTAGGAAAGCCCTTGCCTTTTAACCTGAATATTTTTCCGCTATGTGTACCCGGAGGTATTTTTATTTTTGCCCTGCCATCAATTGTCGGCACTTCTATTTGTGTTCCAAATACGGCATCTGGTATGGAAATGTGCAGGTCAAAAGCAACATTCAAACCATCCCTGTGCAGGTGCGGGTGTGCTTCCTCTTCAATTAATACAATAAGGTCTCCGTTGGGTCCCCCGCGTTCACCGGCATTTCCCCTTCCTCCAACGCTTAATTGCATGCCTTCCTGTACCCCGGCAGGTATGTCGATGGTGACGGTCTCTTCGCCGTAGATCCTTCCGTCTCCCTTGCAGGCGGTACATTTATGGGTAACTGTACTTCCTTCTCCACTACAGGTAGGGCAGGTGGTAACAGTTTGCATCTGCCCTAAAAAAGTATTCTGTACCCGTCGCACCTGGCCGCTGCCATTGCAGGTGCTGCAGGTTTGTACACTGTTCTTATCTTTGGCACCACTGCCGCTGCAGGTATTGCAAACGACGTATTTTTTTACTTTGATGGTCTTTTGCGTGCCTTTGGCAATCTCTTCAAAATTAAGTTTCAGTTTAACCCGAAGGTTGCTGCCCCGGGTACCACGGCTTCTTCCGGCGGAACTTCTTCCGCTGTTACCTCCTCCAAAAAAACTCCCAAAAGGGCTATCGTCTCCAAAGATGTCTCCAAACTGGCTGAAGATGTCATCCATATTCATTCCGCCGCCGCTATATCCTCCGCCGCCCCTGCCCGGGCTAAATGCCTGGTGACCGAACCTGTCGTATTGCGCACGCTTATCTGCATCACTTAATATCTCGTAAGCCTCCGCAGCCTGCTTGAATTTTTCTTCTGAAGATTTATCACCGGGGTTCCTGTCGGGATGATGCTGCATCGCCACTTTACGGTACGCCTTTTTTATTTCATCCTGGCTGGATGATTTGGATACACCTAGTATTTCGTAAAAATCTTTTTTAGACATTTTTTAGCTTCTGTATTTAGAGATATGCGGCAGGGAGTAAATTTTAAACTCTTTTATAAAATAAAAAATCCTTTTAGTCACTTATGCTGGTTCCCCCTTTAGGGAGCTAGGGGGTGATATTATTTTCCAACCACAACTTTTGCAAAGCGGATCAGTTTATTATTCAGGTAATAACCTTTGATAACCTCATCCACTACTTTTCCTTTCATTTTTTCGGGTACAGGAACTTCTGTAATGGCTTCATGTTTCTCTACGTCGAATTCGGTATTGATACTTTCCATTGGTTTTAATCCCTTCGACTGCAGGATATTCCTGAGCTTATTGAATACCAAAACAACCCCTTCCTTATTAGATTCGAGATCCCCGCTTTCTTCCAGTTGCTTTTCTGCACGGTCCCAATCGTCCAGTACTTCCAGTAATGAAATGATCACGTCCTTACCGGCGGTTTGGATCATCTCTATCTTTTCCTTTGCAGTACGGCGCTTGAAATTGTCGAATTCTGCAACCAGGCGGAGGTATTTGTCTTTTTGTTCCTCCAGTTCAGCCTGGAGGTTTTCTGCTACATCTTCAGCCCCTTCGTTACTAAGATGGGTATTTCCCGGTACATCGGCGTCTGCATTGATGTTCATTTCTTCGTTGTCCGTTGTTATATCTCTTTCTTTCATATACAGGATTTTAAAATTGGTTGCGAAGGTACAACAGTCAAAGATTTTGCCAAGCTTGTTTTGCGGTCAAATTGGCAAATAAACAGGTAATATGTGTCTGGGTACCCTCAAACTCTATGACATGCACGTACCTTTGGGCCATGAAGAGCATTTTTCTCAATAAGAACATCAGCCGGAGGGTAGAATGGGGTCATCCCTGGATATTTGCAAACGAAGTTAACAGGGGCAAAGCGCTTGATGCTGCGGCAAAGGCCGGGGAGGTAGTAAATGTATATACCCATGATAAGAAATTCATAGGAAGGGGCTATATAAACCCCCAATCGCAGATAATGGTTCGTTTGCTCACAAGAGACAAGGATGAAGCCATTAACGAGGGGTTTTTCCTCAACCGCCTGGAAAAAGCCTGGGCATATCGTCAAAAGATAGGGTATACCGAAAACTGCAGGCTGATCTTTGGTGAGGCAGATGATATGCCCCAACTCATCATTGACAAGTTCAACGATTATTTTGTAATTCAAACACTGGCATTGGGAATAGATGTGTGGAAGCCCGCAATAGTGCAGGCCATAGAAAAAATATTTTCACCCAAAGGAATTTACGAACGCAATGATGTGCCGGTGAGGGAGCTGGAAGGATTGGATCAACATAAGGGTTTTCTTTCTGATGAATTTGATACCAATATTATCATAACGGAGAATGCCCGCCCGGATGACCCGTTCGGACGGGGCGTAAAGTATCACGTGGATATTGCCAACGGACAAAAAACAGGATTTTTTTTAGACCAGCAGGATAACCGCAGGGCTATCCGGCATATTGTAAAGGATGCCGACGTACTGGGCGCATTCTGTTATACGGGTTCTTTCGAGATCAGCGCTGCGCACTACGGCGCAAAAAAAGTTTTGGGACTTGACATCTCCCAAAACGCGATCGACATGTGTAATAAAAATGCTGTGTTGAATGGAGTTGAAGATACCTGCAGTTTTGAATGTGTAAATGCATTTGACGCATTAAAAGAATGGTCAAAGGAGGGTAAACAATGGGATGTTGTAATGCTTGACCCGCCTTCCTTTACGAAAAGCAGGGCAACAATTGATAAAGCGGTTGCAGGTTATAAAGAGATCAACCTTAGGGGAATGAAACTGGTAAAGCCGGGGGGATTTTTAGTTACATCAAGTTGTACTAACCTCGTTCAGCCCGCGTTATTTTTAGATATCATACAAATGGCAGCAACCGATGCAAAGCGCAGGATCCGCCAGGTTGTTTTTAATGCGCAATCAGCAGACCATCCCATCATAAGCGGACAGGAGAATACACACTATCTTAAATTTTTGATCGTACAGGTGATGTAAAGCGGGAATTAAAGAGAAGATTATTTTACTACCTGGAACCTGCCGGAATCTATGATCTTTCCGTTCTTATCCCTTAACTGGTAAATGTAAATGCCACGAAAGAAATCATCCAAAGGCAGCGTGATCTTTTGAGGGATGCTATTCATCTCATTCACTTTCTTCCCCATGAAATTGTATATCTGTAAAGAGAATGACTTATCGTAACCATATAGGAAATCAAAATTGATCACCGTAGTGGCAGGAATTGGATAAGGCTTTATCAGTTTTGCAATGGGTTCTCCCGAAGCTTTATTTTGTGCAAAAGATGTAAAAGTTATTCCAATTAGTAAAATGAATATGTAAATAATTTTTTTCAACATAGTAAAAATATGGAAAATGTTTCAAATAATCAACACTTCGTACATTACTATTTACTTGCTTTTTATTTGTTAAATATATCAAAAACAATTTCTATACCATATTAACGGAATAATCCCCGTAAAATTATAAAGCCAATGAGGCCAGGGTTTGGTTTATCCGACCAAAATCAGGCGTATCTCCCGCATTTTCAATGACTTCGGCATATTGTATAACACCCTTTTTATCTATAATAAAAGCAGATCTTTTACTCACACCCTTCATTTCAAGTATCCATTCAGGATACAAGCTGTCATAGGCCACAGAAACTTCTTTATTAAAATCACTCAATAAGGGGAAATTATAATGCTGGTCCTCCTTATATCTTCTCAGCGTAAAGACCGAATCCACAGATATGCCGATCACCTGTGCATTTACATTGCTATAGCGGCTGATATCATCCCTTACTGCACATAATTCTTTTGTGCACGTACTTGTAAAGGCCTGTGGGAAAAATAAGATCAAAACATGCTTATCCTTAAAATCGGCAGGACTTGTTTTCTTTTTATCTGTATCAAACAAACTGAAATCCGGTGCAGGCTTTCCAATCTCAATAGCCATAAAATTGATTTTTGTAAAGATAGCTGTGTAAAAAATGTTAACAGCTATTGCTTCCTTTTGTTTAATTAGCAGGCTAATAGTTTTTAAACCAAAACCAACTTTATTATGAACAAGTACTTTACCGAGTTTATTGGAACCATGTTCCTTGTTTTAGTTGTAGGAGTAGCTGCGATAGGAGGTGCTGCGGGCTCAATGGCTCCGGTTGCAATAGGTACTATTTTAATGGTCATGATCTATGC
>DATHEH010000289.1:0-3507 GCA_035318685.1 Ferruginibacter sp. | reverse complement strand
ACAATTAAGTGGGCCGACCTGGATAACGTAATATTAAAAGACAGGATATTAACCCTTGATTTTAAGAATGATCGCCTGCTTCAAACCGAAATTGAGGCTGCAAGTTATCATGTTGACGAAAAATTATTTAACGGGTTTTGTATTCAACAACTGCAAAAACAGCCCTAACTTGCATAGAGCCCAACGATCATCATGACACTTACACAAAGCCCATACATATTATATTCAGACGGAGAAGGAAATATCTTTGAAGACACTTCTCTTTTTGTGACAGGCCGCAGCGGTTGGGATGCAATACCTGTGCCTGCAGACGAATGGATAGCATTGCCTGCCGGCGGAAATCTTTATGAGCTACCCGGCCGCAGGGGCATTGGCATTGATGTGGAAACAGGAGAGATGCGGCTTTGTGAAAAGGGCTGGGCAGTTGCGGCATTTATCCCGCCCGCACATACGGGATTGTACATGGCCGCATATGAAACTGCAGATGATGCACCTACGCTTCCGTTATTTTGTTATACTGCTGCGGGGTGGCAGGATGAAAAAATATATGTTCCCGCTGTTCGTATCGAGCAGGATGTAAGACAGGAAGCAGCAGGTTATGCAGATGAGCTGATAGAAACAGGCGCAGAGAAATTATTAAAAGCATATCCGCATAACCGCCTGGTAAAACACCTGATGGAAAATTGCTGCATGACCTATACCTGTCCCGCTGCAAGAAATTTCGCGATCGGGAGATGGGAGTGTCCTGTTCCGGTATCACCTGCATGCAATGCAAACTGTATTGGCTGTATCTCTTTTCAGCCTGTTGAAGAAACCATCATCAGTACGCAGGATAGGCTAACCTTCAAGCCAACTGCTGAAGAGATCGTTGAGTTCACCGTACCCCATTTGGAAACTGCGGCTTACCCATTAATAAGTTTTGGGCAAGGCTGTGAAGGAGAGCCATTGCTGATGTGGGAAACGATAAGAGAGGCTATCATTGAAATAAGGAAGCACACAAAAAAGGGGAGTATCAATATAAATACCAATGGCAGTAAACCCGATGCGGTAAAAGCTTTATGCGAAGCCGGGCTTAACAGCATAAGGGTGAGCACCAATTCTGCGAGGGAACATATTTATACGCCGTACTATCGGCCTAATAATTATGTATTTGCCGACCTGCTGGAAAGTTTAAAGATCGTTCGCAGTTATGGCGGCTGGACAAGCATCAACTATTTTGTTTTTCCCGGCATGACCGATAGTATTGAAGAGTATGAAGCGTTACGCAAGCTCATAAAAGAAACAGACCTCTGCATGATACAGTGGCGGAATTTCAATATTGATCCCGATTGGTACCTGGGAAAGACAGGCGTTACAGAAACAGGGGAGTGCATGGGTGTTAAGCAGATGATGGAACTTATCCGTGAAGAATTCCCCAATTTAAAATTCGGCTATTTCAATCCTTCAATGGAAAGGATCAAAGGAAATTTTGAAGCTGATTTTGCACATTAAAAAACCTACCCAGTTAATATCTCAGGAATAATTTCAGGTAAATGCTGTAATTGTTTGTCATCTCTGACCATTCTGACGCGGCACCTGGTTTGTACATATATTCTCCCATTTCTGTGCCTACAAAAGAAAGAGAACATGGCCCGGGAGTACTGTTGGTACAATTGCTCACTTCGAGGCTAACAAATATTTCTTTTTGGGAAAAAGTAAGATCATAAGGGCTAAGGTCAAACTCCGGGATCTTATCGTCCATCGTGAGGCTCCTTATCGATACCGTTATAGAATCCCTGATGATCTCTTCTGCAGGAAGCCCGTTCACAACATTCCGGATGTGCAGCCGCATCTGGCAGGTATCACACATGTTATCTACTTTGAACCTTATTTTATCGATCTTGAATTCTTTGTGGGGGATCTGGAAAGTGCGCCCGATCTCTCCGCCCTTCTTTTTGTAGTTCCAGCTCCTGAAATATGCTGATGCTTCAGCATTCGATCCAATTACTTCATGGGATGTAAAAGATTTTACAACAACTGACTCCAGGCTGCGGGTACTTTCATTCAATACGAACTCAGAGCTCTTAAGCGCCAGTGCAACGGGGATCTTTAAACTTTCGTACCCAACAGAAGAAATGGTCAACGTATCATCATTCTTTACTTTAGGAACACGAAATGAGAAATTACCAGACTTATCAGACAAGCTTCCCCCTTTCTGGTGCATTAACTGTATCGTGGCAAAAGCTGCGGGCCTGGCATCTTTTTTAGAGATCACTTTTCCCCTGAAATGTACCTGGGAAAAAACCATGCTGGGGACCGTTAAGAACAGTGCAACACAGAAGACCAAGAACAATATATAAGAATTTCCTTTCCCTCCCGAGTTCATACTGTACATTAATTATTTTTTTGAAAATGTAATCGTTTTAAGGATGCAATATTAATTCAAAAAAAGTAAAATCAGGGAATGCAAACCTTAAAAGAATGATAAACGGTAGTCAATTATGTTAAAGTAGTTGTCTTTACTGCCTGGTGTTAATTCCTGTTTACTTTGGGGTAATCCAAAACCAGCTGACAAAAAGTTTTAACGCCTATAAATAACATGCTGTCGTCGATCAGGAATTCCGCCGTATGATGCGGCGGCGCATTTTTAGCGTCATTGCCACGTGGCAT
The DNA here is from genome assembly GCA_035318685.1 of Ferruginibacter sp. Classification (GTDB taxonomy): domain Bacteria; phylum Bacteroidota; class Bacteroidia; order Chitinophagales; family Chitinophagaceae; genus Ferruginibacter. Next base: position 858 of record DATHEH010000289.1, on the reverse strand, counting down.
TCCACCAAAATAAAAAAAGAAGGCAGGCGCTTTTTCGCCATAGTAACTAAAATCTTCTGCACCGGTAACCCATTCCATTGGCCGCACATTTGCTTTGCCGGCTGCAGCCTGTAAAGAGGGCAGCATTTTTTCAACGAGCTCGGGTGTATTATAAGTAACAAGTGTTTTAGGAAAAAAATTTACTTCAGCTGTTGCATGGGAGGCCTCTGCTATTTTTGCAGCCGTAAATTTCATCCGCTGCTGAACATCTGCCTGCATTTTGCTGTCAAGTGTTCTTAAAGTTCCTTCCATCATTGCTTCTTCGGGAATTATATTAAAGCGAACGCCGCTGTTAAATTTTGCAACGGTTATAACAACGGGGGCTTTCGTCAGTTCCATTTGGCGGCTAACAATATGCTGCAGCCCCTCAATGATCTGTGTAGAAACGGAAATGGGATCTATACCCAGCCAGGGTTGTGAACCATGTGATGACTTTCCTTTTACTTTTATGGTGAAAAGGTCTGCAGAAGCCATGAATGCGCCGCTCTTATATTGTATATCACCGGCTGGTATCCAGGATTCAATGTGCATGCCGAATACCACATCTACTTTCGGGTTTTCCATTACGCCTTCTTTTACCATTAATGAAGCGCCACCTTCTTCATTAGCTGGCGGACCTTCTTCTGCAGGCTGAAAAATGAATTTGACCGTACCGGCAATCTCTTTTTTTATGCCGGATAAAACCTGTGCTGCACCAATAAGCATGGCAACATGCGCATCATGTCCACAGGCATGCATCACCGGAACTTTTTGCCCGAGGTAATCAGCGCTGTCCTTTGAAGCATAGGGGATATTCACTCTTTCTCTTACAGGCAATGC
>DATHEH010000288.1:0-10983 GCA_035318685.1 Ferruginibacter sp. | reverse complement strand
AACCAAGTGTTCCCGCTATGCCCGTACTGTGTACAAAAACGGCCTGGCCTGATTCTATTGTTTTGTGGGTGCCATTATAATTTCCGCCACCGGGTACAGGCACCCAGCTATTCGCTGCGCTGATGGTTTGGTATCCGCCTGCACCATAACTCCCGTATAGAGCGGGGTCCCATGCATAGAAAGTATTGTCTGTACCGCCGGTTTTACCAAGCAAAGAAAAATCTATTTGTGAAGCATATGGATTACCCACCGTTTCATAAGCATTGGCAGCAATGTTAATGGTTGAAGGGGGATGGGCCGGTGTAAATAAAGTACCCTTTGTTCTCAGGGTGGTTCCTGTAGTGCCCGAGCCGCTGGTAACAGTCCTGTCGCCCCGTATATAAAGGAAATAGCCTTTTGCATTGTCTATTGTTGCCGATGTATTTAATGGCCCGTTATCAAAACTATTGGAAGCGCTTATATAGGTCTTGATAGAAGTACTGGCGCTATAGCGGTCATATCCCGCGGCAGTGCCAAGGGGATGGGTAACCTGTGTGCCATAGCCTACAGTGCCGGCGCCTCCTTCCATCCATGCATTAAAAACAGATTGCCCGCTGGTAGGTGTTGATAGAAGCAGCCAGCTCTTGGTATGCCCGGCAGTTCCTATATTGATATATCTTTCTACAGTTGCGGATCCACTAATGGTATTACCCGTCATATCGCCCAGCCTGGCTGTTCGGCTGGCGGTAGATCTTAAATTCAGGTAGCCTCCTGTTACCAGGGTTTTACCGGTACCGGTAAAGACAAGCGATTTATAAATATCTGTGGCCCCCGCAAGGGTTAATCCGGTTACACTGCTGTTACTAACAACCAGGTTGCCTATCGCATTGGCAGTAAAAGTGCCGGCTGCAATAGTTTGTGCAGCACTGCCATTGAATTCTATAGTGCCATTTGCTGCGTCCAGTGTTCCGTTATTGGTAACGGCACCGGATACCTGCAGCCTGCCGCCGCTAACGGTAAGGCTTGCCCCAGCCTGGATGTTTATATTTTTAGCAATGGAAGTGCCTGAAGATAAAACAGGATAATTGGTTAACCCTGCAGGGATGGTAATGTCATAAGTGGCAAGTGGTACACCCTGGTTCCAGTTTTCATTTACTCCCCAAAGGTTACCTTCACTGCCGTCCCAACGGCTGCCTGTAGCCAGTTCGCCGGCTGCAAAATCTGTAAGTGAACTTACCCCGGTTAGCTGGATAGAAGTTGCTAACGGAGATGAGGTAGTTTGAGCGCTCCAGGCTGAGCCGTTAAAGCTTTTAGCGAGAAAAACTGCAGTACTGGCTCCTGCATTAACATCCGCAGCCACCCAATTCAATGTAATGGTTGCGGTGGTAAACACCAGGCCGTTATTGCTGAATCGATGATACCGGTTCACACCTTTATCTACGTCTATGCCAGACAGGTAGAGAGAAGGGTGATCAGAAGAAACCGTATTGACAGTAACATTCCCGGCCGTAGATACCGAAGCAAAAAGAGTGGTAGCAGGGGCATAACGAGAAGAATCCCCTGTTTCGAATGTCCTTGACACATTGCTGCCGGTGGCAACATTCTTTTGTAATTTTCCATCTACCCAGCCGGTGGTTTGTGAAGCGCCTGTAAGGGTTGCACTGGAAGCCATTATTACCGAATAAGCGCCGGTACTTATCCTTCCCTGTACAAAATTCAGGTTGCCGTTTACGGTAATATTGCTGAGCAGGGAATCTTTCCCGGTAGTTTTATTGAGTGTAATATTATTAAAGGCTGCACTGGAAGAAATGGTTTGTGTGCCGGGCCCCTTCATATAGATGGTATTGCCTGCATTGGTATATGTTCCGCTGCTCATATTCCAGTTGCCGCAAAGGGTATCCACATAACTGCCTGGTACAAATGTGGCATTGGTAAGTGAAAAATTATTTAGTATATTCAGTACACCCGGAGCTGTTTTTGTTCCTGCAGATGAAAGGCTGAGATTGCCATAGGGTACTGTTGTTGAAATTGCCTGGATTGTCCCGGTATAGTCAACCGTACTAAGCGTATCAATGGCATACAAATCAAAAACCGGTAAGCTGTTAGTGCCTCCAATTTTTAATATTGCGCCATCATCAATTGATATATTACCTCCGCTTGCATCCTGTGTAATGGAATAAACGCCCATATCTAATATCCCGCCTTCAATATCCATTAACGTAACGCCGGTAATATTTACACCCAGCGTTGTAGTGGCCCCCGCATCTTTAGCTGTTTCCACTTGTGCAAGAATAAAAGGCGAAGCCGTACCGCTGATCAACGATGGTAGGTTTCCTGTAAATTCTATCATACCAATGGAAGCATCAAAACTATTATTGTTGGTAAAATTATGGCTGATTAAAAATTCGGATTGAGCCGTAATTACACCGGAAATTACCAGGTCATAAAAAGTAGTATTTTGATAGCTCGCTGTAAGGTCGTTGGCTGCTCCGGTTAAGTTGAAAGTTGATGTTCCCTCATTTAGTGTGCCGGCGCAATCCATGTCACCTGCAATGATAAAAGTATTCGAACCTGCATTAAAAATAGCGCTGTCACCAATACTGAAATCATTCGCTATGCTCCAGTTGCAGGAAGGTGATATCCCTGCTGCATTCTTATTTGAAATTATAACATTATTAAGTGAAAGGGCGGTGCTTCCGGACAAAGAAATCGCACCAGTTCCACCAAGTATCACCGTACCAGTACTGGAAAAATTACTACCTGTATTGATAGCGGCTCCTCCTGCAGGAATAAAATTCAATGTGCCACTACTGCTGATAATACCATTGTTGGTAAGTGAGCCATAAAAATTATGTGTAGAAGCACCCCCGTTAAAGTATGCACCACTGCTTACGGTCATGCCATATAATATGTTCCAGCCTACGCTGGGGCTTATGCCTCCTGTATTATTGATATTAAGGTACCCGAATTGAGGGGATGACGTTGAATTAAGTACCGGGGAAACAGAACCATTAAAATTTACAGTAATAGCCACAGTAGCCACAGGGTTGATAAGGCTAAGTGTCTGCAGGCTAGTGCCCGAAAAAGTTGTTGTGCCCAGGGTGTATAATGTGCCGCTGTTTATAAGGTCACCATTTAATATGGTGTGAATGGAGGCACCCCCGCTGATAGATCCCGTATTGGTAATATTCAGCAACCCGTTATAGCTGATATCTGCCAGGTTGGTATAACTACCGTAGATGGTTACCCTGTTAAAGATTGTATTGCCGGTAAAAGTTTTACCAGCTCCCGTAGCAATTACAAGGCTTGCAGACGGTATATAAGTTCCGCTATTGACCCAGTTGCCATTTAGGGTGAGGGTTTCTGCACCGCCATCAAAGGTTGAACCGGCTTCAATGATTAAATTACCTTTTACCAGGATCGGGGAGACCAGTGTTTTCACACCGGCATTCCTGAAAATAAGATTGCCAAACTCCAGCCCAAAAATATATTGGGGGCCTGTGCCATTTGCAATTACATTGCTTGATACAGCTAATTGCCCCTTGGAAAAATTCAGGGGTGAATTATTGGCACCTACAATAAAGGTCGCCGAATCTCCAATCACGATCGTACCACCCTGTACGCTGCGATTACAGTTGTAAGATTTTATATCGAATGTGCCGGAAGTCAACACCAGGTCGCCATTTATAATGACATCTCCCGTTAAATTGGCAACAGAACCTACTGGCTTATTGATATTAAGATTATTAAAAGTACTGGATGATATGTTTTGCGTACCGGCTCCGTCAAAATAGATGCTTGCAGAGGATGCTGTATAGGTACCGTTATTGGTCCAGTTACCCTGTACATGCAGGTAATGAAAATTCCGGAATATGGCACCTGTATTAACGGTTGTATTACCTGTTATAGTTGCCGTAGCTAAATTGTCAAGTTCCCCGGCTGTCACCACAAGATTACCTCCCACAGTGGCATCCGCATTTATGGTGGCCAGTCCTGATGTTTTATTAATATTAAGATGGTTATATACAACACCTGCCACTACCTGGTCCCCTGTGCCATTATAAGTTACCGTGCCTGACGATGGAGTAAAGCTGCCACTGGTATAATTATAATCTTTACCAATAGTAAGGTTTCCAGCGCCACTGAAGACCAGGGCAGCAGCTGCAGACTGGTTCAACGATCCGGTGATGCCCAGGGTACCTGTCCCTGCATTCAGGTTTATGATCCTTCCTGATACTCCATTACTCAGGATGAGATCCCCGTTTACCGTCATGTTTTGATTATTCAGGTTGATGGTATGTACCGCATTTGCCGTCCAGCTGCCATTGACTGTGCCAGCGGTAGTTAGGGAGCCACCGGTTGACAAGGTTAAGCTGACTGCCTGGGCACTTCCAAATACAATATTTTTGGCAAAGGCGGTAGTAGTTATGGTTGGTTGATTGGTAAAAGATGCTGTGCCCAGTTCAACGATGTCTGTTGCCGACGGTGGTTTGGAGGGGCTGCCCTGGATAGTGGTCCAGTTTGCGGCTGTGTTCCAGTCGTTGCTGATGCTGCCATTCCATTGTACTACAGTCGCGGGATCGGAAATTGACCAGCGATTGCTGATATCTGTCAATGCCATTAATTCTACATAATTGGAAGTGCTGTTATTGCTGGTTTTTCCAATGCTGTTCCAACTGCTTCCATTATACTTCCAAAGCGCCATGGTGCTTTCATTGTTGCCGTTCAATTCAGCATCTTCGTAATGCAATCGTAAACTGGCAATATAAGTACCCGCTGGAACAGCAATGGTATATAATCGGCTAAGGGATGCACCGAAAGGAAAATCACTGATATTACCCGGTGTAACCGTAACCGTTATACTTGTAACACCCGTAACCACTGTAAAATTGATCGTATTATCAGGTCCTTCAAAAGCATAGGAAATACCTGTACTAAAGCTATGCGTGCGGGTGATTGTTCCCAATATGATACCATTACCAGTTCTGGTAGTGGTAATAGTCAAAGTATTTGAGCCGGTTATCAGCCGCCCCTGGGTCATATTGATAGTGGCTACCGTTATATTATTGCGCAATACGACCTGCGTTACGGAGCTTGTATTATTTATTGTAAGGATATTGAAATTTGTTGCACCGTAAATATTCGAAGTAGCGCTTCCGCTGAATTGAATGGTAGAAGTAGCAGCCGTAAAAGTTCCGTTGTTGGTCCAGTTGTAATAAATCGTCATTATATAGGAGGAGCCATTAAAAACAGTTCCGGTTCCGATCACAAAATCCTGGTTCACTGTTATAGCACCTGCAGCAGTTTTAGTGTTGCCATTTGAAACGATCAAATGACAATAGGTAGTGGCTACAACACTCTGGGCACCGGTTCCATTATAGTTGACAGTGTTGGGTGTACTTGAACTTACATTCAGGGTACCGGTAGTGATCGCAAAGGTATTTGCTATACCCAGCACTGCATCTGTGGCCAGTTGCAAGGACGTGCCGTTGATCGTAATATTATAAAAGTTAGCTGTACCGCTTAAGGAAGAAGAGCCGGTAAAGGTTATTGTTCCTGCTGATGCCGTGAAGCCACCGCTTACAGTCAGGTTTGTAGAGATACTGATGCTGACGGCAGTGCTGATAGACCCGCTGGCATTTAATGTGCCCAGAAGTATAGTTCCTGCACCGGAAATGGTTTTAGCAACACCGCTCATGGTTAAAGTGCCGGCAGATGCTGTAAATGTTCCGCCGACAGATAAATTCCCGGCGAGGGTAATAGCCCCGGAACTTGTAATGGTTCCACTAACGGTTAAATTATACAGGACAAGGCCTGAGCCGCTGATAGTTTTTGATGTGCCGCTCATCGTTAGTGTGCCGCCCGAAGTATGAGTGAAATTGCCCAGAGTTTGTGTTAGGTTCCCTGCCACAACCAGGTTACTCGATGATGATGCGGTAACATTTGAAGCAGCTATTGTTATGTTATAAAAGTTATGTGTCCCCGAACCAGTCAGTGTGCTTGATGCCCCTGTAAATATTACGGTGCCGGTACCACCACTGAAGGTTCCGCTGTTACTGTAACTGCCTCCAAGGGAAATAGTATAGCTGGCAGCTGAAATAGTAGTTGAAGATCCTATGGTTATATTACCATTTATACTTAAATCGGCAGCTGCAGTACAAGATACGGAAGTGCCGGTTCCCTGGCTGCTGGTAAAATTACCGGCTATCAGTAAGGCTGTTCCCGGAAAAGTTTTCACCGCTGCACCGCTGCTACTGCTCAGCGTAAGGTTGCCATATGTCCTGGCGCCAACCGTTTGGCTGGTACCGCTATATTCAACAGTGCTGGCCACTACCAGAGTATTGGTTAAATAATTTGTTGGATACGCCTGGGTACCCCCTATTTTAAGGGTCGCATTGTTACCAACATATAGCACCCCACCGGCAACTGATGTCCCCCTGTTTGCTGTATAAGCAGCCAGGTCAAACGTTCCCGAGTTTACATAAATATTTCCATAAGCAGCTGCTGACGACATTAGTGATGGCAGGTTTGCAGCCAGTGTTTTAATGGTATTGCCGCTAATGACCAGGGTAGAATAAGTTAAGGCACTGATGGTTTGATTTACAGTGGTAGAACTATATTCTACGGTACTTCCGGCATTTAGGGTAAGTGTTGGAACGTAATTGCCTGCAAGGGTAGCCGCATTTACTTTTAAGACGGCACCGGTATATACCGTAAAGGCCGAAGCAGCCGTAACTGTATAGGCGGTTGTTGTGCCCGGGATCAATACACCATATACACGGATATAATTTGAGCTGGCACCTGCACTGATATTCGTAGCCAGTGTAACCGTACTGGTACTGTTGATTTTCAGCTTCCGGAATACCGGTGCCGTGCTGCCGCCGATGGTTTGAAGTAAACCAGCAAAGTTTACAATGGCGCCACTGGATGTATTGGAATAGGCGCCCGATACGGTCCAGTTTGCTTTGACAGTTAAAGTGGCATTACCATGTGAAATCCCCCCATTGCTGTTGCAAATAAAATTATTATTGATCGTAAAATTTTTAGCTATCGTGAGTGTAGAGGCTTTTATACCTCCTAAAGTAAGAGCATTACAGGTTGCTGTGCTTGTAATGGATGGTTGAAAGGAACCCGTAAAACCGGCATCTCCTATTATGGCATCCACGGTGGATGAAGGAACACCGTTAGTCCAGTTGGAAGCCGTATTCCAGGATGTGCTTGTTATTCCCTTCCAGCTGGTGGATTGGGCAAAGGAATAAAATGAAAATGTCATAAAAAGTACGGGTAAGACTATATTTAAAAAAGGCAGGCCGCACTTTAGCGAAGTGTTTTTCATAAGTATTAGATTGTTTACAAAGAAATGGCAGTGGTTCTTGCATTCTTATAGACAAAGAAGCCATTACAATTTTAAGTACCAGCTAATGTTATGTAGAAAAAAAACTATGCAGCCAGGGAATCGGTTTTATTCCTCCAGTATTGGGGGATATGTTTTTTGAATATATACGAAGTGGAATCAATGAATGATTCCATATTATGGAACGTCCTTGAAATGGAAACGACCGGGTCAGTAGTTGTTTATTAATGATATAGTGTTGTGAACGAAAATGTCATTAGTCAATGTCATGGGTGAATGCCGGTATATGAAGCGGACAATTAACATTACACTATTCACTCACACTAGTATAACTACTACCTTCCGCACTCTTCTATTATAACAAAATATACGTATTAATACTATTATTTTTCTCATTATAATAGAAGTTCTTTGCATGAGAGAACTACCATGCGCTTATTAATAATAATTTAATTCGATCTCTGTAATTGAACGTTTGGCAGCTTGTATTTACACTCATCCTTTGAATATGTCTTAATTAAAGTTTATAACAAAATAATGGCACAAAATAGTACCTTTATTGCTGTTCTACCAGGACTAATATATTTGAGAATAGCCAGTTGTTGTAATTTTTAAATAAATTGAAACAGCGAAAAAATATCAGCTCACTTTGCCTTAAGGCTTCCCAAGCCGGATTATACTTTAATAAATACTGCTATTTACAAAATATTTTTTCTACCAGCTCCTGTACCGAAGCATTTCATTTAGAAGAAAAATTCTGCGTATTCAAGACAAACAAATAATGACCCTTGAGTCGTTATTGAAAGAATACCCAAAAAATAATACTATTTAATATCCTGCCCATTAAATTATTTCAGCCTTAGCCCCGCTTTAATCCAGTAAAAAGTAAACGATATGATTGAGGTTTAATTACAGGAAACAGTCCTGGAAATATCTATATAATTTATTATTTCCGGGTAAATGTCTGTGATGTATAAAATATAAATCCCCATTAAGGTGATAAATAAAACACACCAGGACGTTGAGAGGCAAAAAACAGAAAATGAAAATCTGGCAGATGACCTGGTGATAGCCAAAAAAGCCCTTGTGGCTCAATACCAGGAGCAGTTAAAAGAAATTTCTGATTACAAATATGCCCTGGACGAATCTTCCATTGTGGCCATTACCGACCAGAAGGGAATTATTAAACATGTTAATCAAAACTTCTGTAATATCTCAAAATATACTGCTGAAGAATTGATTGGCAAGGACCACCGTATTATTAATTCCGGTCATCATTCAAAAGAGTTTATAAAAAAATTATGGACAACAATCGCTAAGGGAAAAATCTGGAAAGGTGAACTGAAAAACAAGGCAAAGGATGGAAGCATTTACTGGGTGGATACTACCATTGTTCCTTTCCTGAATGAAGCAGGTAAACCCTACCAGTATGTAGCCATTAGGGCCGATATTACGGAACGCAAAGCCATTGAAGAAAATTTAGAAAAAAGTTTAAAAGAGACCTCCGATTATAAATATGCCCTGGAAGAATCTTCCATCGTTGCGATTACCGACCAGAAGGGAATCATCAAATACGCCAATGACAACTTCTGCAAAATTTCCCGGTACAGCCGGGAAGAGCTAATCGGGCAGGACCACCGTATTATTAATTCAGGGTATCATTCAAAAGAATTTATTAAAGCTTTATGGACAACCATTGCTAATGGAAAAATCTGGAAAGGCGAATTAAAGAATAAAGCAAAAGATGGAACTATATATTGGGTTGATACCACCATTGTTCCCTTCCTGGATGAAGCAGGTAAACCCTACCAGTATGTAGCCATCAGGGCCGATATTACGGAACGAAAAACCATTGAAGAAAATTTAGAGAAAAGTTTAAAAGAGACCTCCGATTATAAATATGCCCTGGAAGAATCTTCCATTGTGGCCATTACCGATCAGAAAGGCATAATTAAATATGCCAATGATAATTTTTGCAGCATTTCCAAATACAACCGTGAAGAATTGATAGGCCAGGATCATCGCATAATTAACTCCGGCTATCATTCAAAAGAATTCATCAAAACTTTATGGACTACAATTGCCAATGGTAAAATATGGAAGGGAGAACTGAAGAACAAGGCAAAAGATGGAACCATCTATTGGGTGGATACCACTATTGTTCCTTTTGTTGATGCCAACGGAAAGCCCTATCAATATATTGCCATCAGAGCCGATATTACCGAAAGAAAATGGGTGGAAGAATTATTAATCACACACAAAGGGCTTGTTTTTGAAAGCGAAGAAAAAGAAAAGCGGGCCGCAGAGCTAGTCATTGCCAATAAAGAACTTGTATATCAAAACCAGGAAAAAGAAAAACGGGCAGTAGAATTGCTCATTGCAAACAAAAAACTTTTATTTGAAACTGAGCAAAAAGCAAAGCGTGCCGAAGAATTGATCATTGCCAACGAGGAACTTGTTTTTCAAAATGAAGAAAAAGAAAAAAGGGCAGCAGAATTAATCATTGCAAATAAGGAATTGCTTTTTCAAAATGATGAGAAAGCAAAACGGGAAGCAGAATTATCAGAAACCCTGGAAAGAGTAAGTTTTTTGGCCACTATTGCTGATAATATTCAGGACCCGGTTATTTCTACCGACAACGCTAACGGCAACAATTTTATCATTACCGGGTGGAATAAACCCGCTGAAAAATTATTAGAATGGAAGAGTGAAGAAGTGATGGGCAAGTACGCCATGGGAATTTTTAAAACTGCTTACCCGTATGAAACCAGGGAGCAGATCTTTGAATTGTTGAGAGCTAATGGATTTTGGCAGGGAGAAGTTATCTATCATACAAAATCGGGGAGGCCTGTACATGTGCTATCCACTATTTCTTACCTTAAGGATGCAGATGGCAATGTAACAGGTAACCTTGTTTTAGTAAGAGATATTACCGGTCGGATAAAAGCGGAAGAGCAACTAAAAGAATTTCAGCACTTCTTTAATAACAGTAATGACCTTTCCTGCATTGCAAATAAAGAAGGGTATTTTGAAATTCTTAATCCAGGTTTTGAAAAAGTCCTGGGATATTCCAAAAACGAACTAACCGAAAACCCATTTATTGATTTTGTCCATCCCGATGATATTCCTGCAACGCTAAATGCATACCAGAAGTTGAAAGCAGGTGCACTTGTGGTACATTTTTTTAATCGCTACCGCAAAAAAGACGGCAGCTACCTGTGGTTCGACTGGAACGCCACCCCCAACCCGGTTACGGGAAAGCTTTATTGCATTGCACGGGATATTACCGAACGTAAAAAAGCAGAAGCAAAAATTAAGGAAAGTGAACAAACGTTTTCCACCCTGTTTTATGAAAGCCCGAACATGAAGGCTATTTATGAAGCATCAACAGGAGTGTATTTAGATATCAATGGTGCATTTGCTGACTTTCTTGAACGACCAAAGGAAGAAATTGTTGGAAAAACATCTGTTGAACTTAATATGATTACCAGCCTGGATGAGCGGGAGAGGTCAATAAAAAACTTAAGGGAATTTGGCCGGGTAAAAGATCTGGAGATGCATATCATAACATCTGATGATAAAAAAAAGTGGGTATCCATCAATACAGCAAGGCTTAACCTTGGTGCTAAAGAGTGTTTCCTTGCTGAGGC
>DATHEH010000287.1:0-7376 GCA_035318685.1 Ferruginibacter sp. | reverse complement strand
CATAGCGAATGCTACTTCGCTTACATTTCCATATTTATTCCTCATCAGTTTATAGGCCTTTTGTAGCCGGAGTTCCCTGATAAAATTGTTGGCGGGCCGGCCGGTGAGGGAAATTATCTTCCTGTACAATTGAGATTTGCTCAGGCCTAATTGTTTACTCAAGACATCTATGTTGAATGCCGGCTCCGCGATCATGCCATGTATTGCTTCAGATAATTGCTGTAAAAACTTTTCTTCTTCAGCGTTCAATACCTTCAGTGAGTTTTGGCTTTTGAAGGCCTGTAAAGCGATCTCCCCGGCCAGTTGTTTTACCAATGGAGAGATGACCACCTGGTTGTTCCCTGCTATATCGCATAAACGGTTTGCGAGCTGAATACTTTCACCAAAAAACCCCGGTTGTTCTGTTACCGGCTCGCCGGCACTTATGCCAACCCGTATCTCGGTGGAAGGGTCTTTCAACTGTGCAATATTATTTACCAGTTGCAGGGCAAATTCGATCGCCGGCAGGGCGGAATTAAAAACAATAGTATCCCGGGTGCCGGGCCTGTTCACAGAACGGCCACTTGTTTTTTTAAGTGCACCGCTGATAGTTTCGTACAAATGATCCTCTACTGCAGAAATAATATCGATTGCAAGAATTATCCTGTATCCTGTATCAAGCAAGCCGTCGGCAGTTTCCACAATATCAAATTCATTTACTTTGTTGCTTTCAGCTTCCATAAAAGCTCTATAGTCACCTCCCTGTAATTCGATCACATTACAGGGCATATTACCATGGGCTTCACGGTGAACAGCGGCGCATGATTCTTTATCGGGGCCTTCCATCAGGCAAAAAACCAACCCGGCATCTTCATTGATCCAATATTGTAAAAACTTTACACCATATTTATGCTGAACTGCCAGGTCAGCAATATGGCTTCGCTTGATTTCTTCCACCGTAGGCTTTTCTTCGTAATCACCCGCTTTATGTAAGTCCATGAACAGGGGCATGAGAGATAGTTTTATGCTAATTTAAATACTTTTCGCAGTAGTTTCGATACTTGTCAAAGACCTGCAGCATTATTTGTGTAATAGGCATGAACCATTCATCATTATTGTATTGCTCCCATAAATTGCAGGCCTTACATTTAATGACTAAATCTACTGTTATGACCCCCAAAAAATTACTTTTCGTATTTATCATCTTATGCTCTTCAACCTTTTCTTTTGCCCAGGGATTAACAACTGCTCCTGATGGGGGGAACAAAAAAGCATCCATAAGTGAACGAATAGGTATCACGGATGTAACTTTGCATTATGACCGCCCGGCAGTAAAGGGTCGTGAAGGAAAGATATGGGGGGGACTTGTTGCAAACGGTTTTACTGACCTGGGTTTTGGAACAAGCAAGGCAGCGCCATGGCGTGCAGGTGCAAATGAAAATACAACGATCACATTTAGTACCGATGTAAAAATTGAAGACCAGCGGCTGGAAGCGGGTACGTATGGGCTCTTCATGGCAATGGGAACCGGCGATGCCACTGTTGTGTTCAGTAAAAATTCCACCTCCTGGGGTTCTTATTTTTATGACCCCAGGGAAGATGCATTGCGGGTAAGTGTAAAAACGATACCGCTTACAGAAAGTGTAGAGCGTCTTAAATATGAATTCATGGACCAGGCAGAGAACAGCGCTACTGTGAATCTTGTATGGGAAAAACTCCGTGTGCCTTTTAAGGTGGAGGTAGACTATGTAAAAACGCAAATGGAATCCTTTGCAAGGGAATTAAGGAACGACCAGGGATTTAAATGGGAAGCATGGGTAGAAGCGGTGAATTTTGCCGTAGAGCACAATGCCGATATGCAACAGGCTTTGCAGTGGAGTGAATACGCAGTAGCGGGACCATTCATCGGGCAGAAGAATTTCAGGACACTCAGTGCAAAAGCGTCAGTATTGAAAAAAATGGGAAAAGCTGCCGAAGCCGATGCCCTGATGAAGGAAGCCATGCCCATGGCAAACATGCAGGAGTTACACAACTATGCAAGACAATTGCTGAGAGAGAAAAAAAATGCAGAAGCTTTGGATGCATTTAAAATGAATGAACAAAGGAATCCGAATAAATTCATGACCAGTATGGGATTGGCGAGGGGTTATTCTGCCATTGGTGATTTCAAAAATGCATTAAAATATGCGAAAGCGGCCCAGGCAATGGCGCCTGACAAAGCAAATAAAGATGCAGTTGAAGGCTTTATTAAAATGCTGGAGCAGGGAAAGGATATCAATCAATAAGGATAATTTATTTTTAAGCGCTTGTCTTCACTAAAGGCCGGCGCTTTTAATTTTCGTTATACAATCCTTCAAACTGTCTTCCCAGGCAGGGATCTCTATATTAAAGCTTTGCTGAATTTTTGCAGTATCCAGAACCGTGTACTGTGGCCGTTTAGCGGCGGTTGTATATTGTGAAGTGGGTATAGGATTGATTATGCATTTGCTCCCGATCAGTTTTTTTATCATTACCGCAAACTCGTACCAGTTTGTAGAACCTGCATTGGCGTAATGATAAATGCCCTGCTTTTTTTTGCGTCTTGATGTTGTGATGGTCTTCATTATTGCGGATGCAAGGTCGGCGGCATATGTGGGAGAGCCAAACTGGTCATTTACTACGTTGATGCTTTTCTTTTCTTTCATTAACCTGATCATCGTTTTTACAAAGTTGTTGCCGAAAGAAGAATACAACCAGGAAGTACGTATGATGATAGTAGAAGGATCATTTTGTAAAGCAAGCTCTTCCCCTTTGAGTTTTGATTCACCATATACACCCATTGTGTTTGTCGCATCTGTTTCTTTATAAGGTTGTTTCGCGGTGCCATCAAAGACATAGTCTGTAGAAATATGGATGAACCGGACCTCGTGTTCCAGGCAAACCTTTGCAAGGTTGGCTGTGGCTTGGGCATTGATCAAAAAAGCCGTTTCGGCTTCTGACTCTGCCTTATCTACCGCGGTATAAGCGGCGCAGTTGATGCAGTATTCAATGCTGTGTCCGTTAAAATAAGTTGATACGGCCTCAGCATCATCAATGGGTAATTTTTCTTTTGTAACAAATAAGAACTGGTAAGTGGGATAACCTGGTGCCAGGGCCTGGAGTTCTTTGCCCAGTTGGCCATCAGCACCCGTAACCAATATCGTCTGGATCTTAGCTTTCAAAAACAAAATTGTTTTTACAATTGGCTAATGTGGGATTTTTCGTGTCCTTCTCTGAAACCAAAGCTTCAGCGGCTGGTATCTTCCAGTCAATTGCAAGTTCCGGGTCATTGTATAATATGCCGCCTTCTGATCCTTTATGATAAAAGGCATCACATTTATAGAACACTTCTGCTGTTTCGCTCAAAACAGAAAACCCATGTGCAAAGCCCTTTGGTATCAGGACCTGTTTTTTGTTTTCTGCAGATAGTTCAAGGGAATACATTTTTCCATAAACCGGGGAGTCCCTGCGCATGTCAACAACCACGTCCAGTATGCTTCCCTTCAGTACCCTTACCAGTTTTGTTTGTGCATGAGGATCTAACTGGTAATGCAGGCCACGGATCACACCATAAGAAGATTTTGACTGGTTGTCCTGCACAAATCTTATTTCAATACCTGCTGCAGTAAATAGTTTTTCATTATAGCTTTCAAAAAAGTAACCACGGCCGTCTTCAAATACAGTTGGTTCAAAAATGAGCAAACCCGGGAAATCTGTTTTAATAAATGCCATAATAGCCGCCGTTAAGAATACATTTTTTTAAAAAATTCAATGGTATCTGCCAGCCCTTCTTCAAATTTTTTTGTTGGTGCGTAGCCGAGCAAATTTTTTGCGAGGGAAATATCAGCCAGTGAATTGCGTATGTCTCCCGCTCTCGGTTCCCTGTAATTGGGTGCAAGCTCCGTTTTCAAATGATCACAACAGGTATTGTACAGATAGTTCACGGAAAAATTCTCACCTACCGCTACATTATACGATCTGTTCAATGCATCCGCGTTATCTGTGAGCATTCCCTTGATATTTATTTGTACCGCATTGTCTATAAAAGTAAAATCCCTGGTCTGTTCACCGTCGCCATTAATGTAAACAGGCGTTTTGTTCATGATGCTTTTTACAAATAAAGGAATGACTGCGGCATAGGCGCCGTCGGGGTTCTGCCTTGGGCCGAAAATATTGAAGTACCTGAAGCCCATCAGTTTCAAGCCATACACATTTGCAAAGATCCCTGCATACAGCTCATTTGTTTTTTTTGTTGCTGCATAGGGCGACAAACAATTCCCGATCCTGTCCTCCTGTTTCGGTAAGGAAGGCTCATCACCATATACAGAAGAAGATGAAGCATACACGAACTGCTGTATATTATTGTCAACCGATGCTTTTAAGATATTTACAAAGCCGCCAACATTTACGTCATTGAAATAAACGGGTTCTTTTATACTGCGTGGTACAGAACCCAGTGCGGCCTGGTGACTAACATAATCCATCCCCTTGCAGGCGGCCTGGCAACTGTCGATATTCCTGATATCGGCTTCCATAAATTCAAATGCAGGGTATCGCTGTAAAATATCCAGGTTGGACTGAAGGCCATTTGCCATGTTATCCATCGCCCTTACTTTTTTTGCGCCATGCTGCAACAGGTATTCTGCAATATGACTGCCGATAAAACCGGCACCCCCGGTTACCAGGAATGCATCATTAGTTATATCCTTCGAATGAAAGCCCCCATCCCCTGAAGGGGAGCTAATTGACGACGCTGTTTTTTTCTCACTCATCTTTCTATTTAAATCCATTATTATTAAAAATATTTTTTTGCACCCCTTTAGGGGATGGGGCTAAAGACTCCAGTATTTCCTGGAACTGATCTTGTTCCTGAAGATCCCTTTCAGGTCTGCAATGATCGCATGTGGCTTTGTAATGGATGCAAAGTAGGCGTCATCCATTTTTTTATATTCGCTGTGCGGTACGGTAACAATTACGGCATCATAGTCATTGCTCAGCTCCGGTGTCAGCTCAAAACCATATTCATGTTTCAGTTCGGCGTTCTCAGCAAAGGGATCAGTTACATGAACGTTCAGGGAAAAAGCTTTCAGTTCTTTTATCACATCGGCTACTTTACTGTTCCTGATATCACTTACATTCTCTTTAAAGGTTGCACCCATCACCAGCACCTTTGCATCTTTTACGTTGCCGTTGTTCTGTATGATATACTGTAATATTTTTCTTGCTACATAACCAGCCATGGCATCATTAATGAACCGGCCTGCAAGTATCACCTGTGAATTGTAACCTAATTTTTTTGATTTGTATGTGAGGTAGTACGGATCAACGCCAATGCAATGCCCGCCAACAAGGCCCGGCTGGAACTTTAAAAAATTCCACTTTGTTCCTGCAGCTTCCAGTACCTCGTATGTGTTGATGTTCATTTTATCAAAGATGATAGAGAGTTCATTCATCAATGCAATGTTGAGATCACGTTGCGTATTCTCGATGATCTTTGCGGCTTCCGCCACTTTAATGGAAGAGGCCCTGTGCACACCTGCTTTAACTACCAGTTCATAAACTTTAGCAATGGTATCGAGGCTTTCTTCGCAACAACCGCTAACCACTTTTATGATGGTGCTGATGGTATGTTCCTTATCTCCCGGGTTTATCCTTTCGGGTGAATAGCCGATCTTATAGTCATCCACCATCTTTAAACCTGAAAATTTTTCAATGATGGGTACACAATCCTCCTCGGTACAACCCGGATAGACCGTGCTTTCAAACACCACGTAGTCTCCCTTCTTTATCACTTTGCCAATTGTTTCACTTGCACGTTGTACAGGTATAAGGTCCGGAACATTGTGTTCATCAACAGGTGTTGGAACCGCTACGATAAAAAAGTTTGCCTGGCGCAATACATCCAGGTCATTGGTGAATTCAATATCACAGCCTTCAAAATCTGTAGCCTCCAGTTCCTGGCTGGGGTCAATTTTATTACGCATCATTTCTACCCGCTGCGCATTGATATCGAAACCGATCACTTTTATCTTTTTTGCAAACTCCAACGCAATGGGCAGGCCAACATAGCCAAGGCCGATCACAGCTAATTTCTTTTTCTTGTCTAACAGATCCTGGTACATGTTTTATTTTTTAGCGACATTTATTTTATACTCTCGAATTCCTTTGGTAATTTATTCAATTCTTCCTTTGGGAGGTTTTTGAAATATTCGTAGGTTATCTTTAAACCTTCAGCCCTCGATACTTTAGGTTCCCAGTTTAAAAGTTGTTTGGCCAGTTTTATATCAGGCTGCCTTTGTTTGGGATCATCTTTAGGCAGGTCTTTAAAAACCATTTTTTGTTTTGTGCCCGTGAGCTTTATGATCTCTTCTGCAAAATCTTTAAGGGAGATCTCATCCGGGTTACCAATATTCACCGGTTGTGCATAATCACTGAGCAGCAAGCGGTAGATGCCTTCTATCAGGTCATCAACATAACAAAAGCTCCTTGTCTGGCTGCCATCGCCAAAAACCGTAAGGTCTTCGCCGCGTAGCGCCTGCCCGATAAAAGCAGGCAATGCCCTTCCGTCATTCAGCCGCATTCTCGGGCCATAGGTATTAAATATCCTCACGATCCTCGTTTCCACATTATGAAAAGTATGATAGGCCATGGTAATGGCTTCCTGGAAGCGCTTGGCTTCATCATATACACCACGTGGACCAACAGGATTTACATTACCCCAGTATTCTTCATTTTGCGGATGCACCAGCGGGTCACCGTATACTTCACTAGTTGATGCTACCAGTATCCTTGCTTTTTTTGCTTTGGCGAGGCCCAAACAATTGTGTGTGCCCAGTGAACTTACTTTTAAGGTCTGGATAGGGATCTTTAAATAATCTATCGGGCTTGCCGGTGAAGCAAAATGTAAAATAAGATCGAGGTTGCCGGTAACGTGAATGAATTTTGAAACATCGTGGTGGTAGAATTCGAACTCCTTTAATTTAAAAAGGTTTTCTATATTCTTAAGGTCACCGGTAATTAGATTATCCATACCGATCACCCGGTAACCTTCTTTGA
This sequence comes from Ferruginibacter sp., assembly GCA_035318685.1. Lineage (GTDB taxonomy): Bacteria > Bacteroidota > Bacteroidia > Chitinophagales > Chitinophagaceae > Ferruginibacter. The sequence continues at coordinate 323 of DATHEH010000287.1, read as the reverse complement.
TAAAACGGTCGCAAAGATGGGAACCCAGGAAACCGGCTGCACCCGTAATTAGTACTTTTTTAGTGCTCACGTATAAATTGATTAGCGTATTGACTGATTAACTGCCTTTCTTCCCACACTCTCGTAATGGTAGCCCAGTTCTTCCATTTTTACCAGGTCGAAAAGATTTCTTCCATCGAAAATTACTTTATTTTTTAATAATGCCGCCATGTGCGTAAAATCCGGTGTTCTGAACTCACTCCATTCTGTTGCGATGACCAATGCATCTGCATCAGCAAGTGCATCATACTGGCGTTCTGCAAAACTTATCCTGTTGGCAAGTA
>DATHEH010000286.1:0-3066 GCA_035318685.1 Ferruginibacter sp. | reverse complement strand
AATAAACCGGCGCTTAACCGGTTAACAATGTCTTTTACTTCCCCGGTGCTATAGTGTCTCCACGCACCATTTTCTTTTCCACTGAACATATCCGTTTTGGGAAACTTGTTCAACTGGAAGTCTATGTAATCAAATAATCTTGAAACTTCATTCATAAGCAATCTTCGTTAAAGGCTGAATTTATTTGTCCTGGTTCCTGAGCTTTTCATACTCTTTGTCAATGAGGTCTTTTTTACTGCCGCCATATGCATTCATATATTGGAAAAGAAGTCCAATACCCCAACCGATCATTACCCAGGCTGGCCAGGGTATTCCGCGGTCATAGCCATTCCTTCCGGAGGTGAACCACCAGATAGCCCACAAAAAAGCATTTATAATGAAGTAAGAGGCCAGGCTTCGCTGGAAGCCGGCTCTTTTTTTGGCCATTTGCCATAATTTTTCATCGCGTTGTTCTTCCATAAAAAATTAGTTTGGATAACAAGTTAATAAAAAATAATCAGTTCTGGTTTTCTCAAGACAGGCGGGAGCGGGCGGATCTTCCATCATCAAATCGCCAAATCTTCAAATCATCAAATCGGGTGATCAGTGATAGAACTGCCCGGAAGGGATCTTAAAGATCCTGTTCTTTTGAAAGCGGGTTAATTCATTATACTCTTCCGTATGAGTTGTGGCCCAGTTTTGATAGGCGGGTAAATTTTGTGCTGCAGCAAATATCCATTGGTTATAGGCATCAAACATGCCTTCCTGCAATAACTGGTGTTGCAGTTCAAATAATTTAAAGGGAAATTTATTTGCATAGTTTGCATACCAGTCCAATATAAAACGTGTCCTGATCATGGTGAGTATTTCGGCATTAATGCCACCTGCTGCAAGCGCACTTTGCTTATTCATCGTTTTTAAAAAAGCGGTGGTGAAATTATTTTTGTCTATGCTGCCTTTTTCAAGATCAGACTCTGCAAATAATTTTTTATAACCTTCCAGTAAAACGTTCTTTACTTCCTGGGCATTGGCGCTCAAAGGCTCAATATTCAAAAATATCTCGCCATATATGATGCTCCATGTCTTGTCTGTTGAAAAATAGTAGAAGGTACAGGCATTATAATAATTCTTTGAAAAACCGGGATCCATCTCTATACCTTTTTCCCATTGCTTTATTGCGGAAAAATCTTTTTTTATCCATAACAATCGTCCCCATTCGTTATATAATGACCCGCTGTTGGGAAATTTTTTCACCCCTTTTTTATAAACCTTTTCCACTTCTTTGAATTGCTCCATAGCCATATAAATATCTCCTGCTATCTGGAAACACTGGTCATCCACTCCATCTCTTTCAAGTAATGGCTTTATCACTTCCAGTGCTTTGTTGTAGTCTTTTGCAAAATAATAGTTCAGTCCCAGGTCCTTGGCAAGCTCGATATTGCGGGGTTGTAAAAGAATGGCACGGTTAAGTACCGCAATGGCATTGACATAATCTCCCTGTCGCATAAATGTCCTGGCCGTTTCGTGTAATTGTGTGGCCTCCTGTGCCAGTGAAATGGTATACAACAGAACGGCTATAAATAAAAGAGACAGTTTTTTCATTAAATGAAGTTACAATGAAAAGCGTATAAAATCCTGCCAGCATATTGTCAGCCGTATTTTAATCCGTATCCCCGTCATCGATCAGGTGGGTGAGCAAACCGTCTCTCAGCTTGGGTTCAAACCAGGTACTTTTTGGTGGCATCACATTACCGCTGTCTGCAATGTCAAATAACTGCTGTATGCTTACAGGATGCAAGCTGAATGCAACAGCCATTTCACCGCTGTTCACCCTTTTTTCGAGTTCATTCAAACCACGAATGCCCCCGATGAAATCGATACGCTTATCGGTACGCTGGTCTTTAATATTCAATACAGGGTCAAGTAAATTATTTTGCAGGATGGTAATGTCCAGTATGCCGATGGGGTCATTGGTATAACTTTTCTCATTGGCCCCCAGGCGGTACCATTGGTTGTTCAGGTACATGCCAAACTCGTGGAGGTTGGCTGGCGAAAAAGCCTTACCTGCTTCTTCTATAGAAAATTTCTTTTTAACCGCGGTTAAAAATTCTTCATCGCTTAAGCCGTTCAGGTCGGTAACTACACGGTTGTAGTCCATAATATGCAACTGGTTCGAAGGAAATAGTGTGGTCAGGAAATAGTCTGCGCCTTCAGCTGCCGAACTGCCAAGTGCTGCACGTACTTTAGCGGCAGAAGCAGCACGGTGATGTCCATCGGCTATATAAGTGCAGGGAACTTTTTCTTTGAAGAGGCTGGTGATGGTTTCGATCGTCTCGTCATCATTCACGATCCAGATGGCATGCTGTATGCCGTCATCTGCTGTAAAATTATACACCGGGCTGCGTTGTTTCCACTGGCCGATAAGCGCATCTATCTCCGCCACATTTTTATACGCTATAAAAACATTGCCCGTTTGTGCACCGGTGGTTTTTATATGGTTGATCCTGTCCTGTTCTTTTTCCGGGCGGGTGAATTCATGCTTTTTAATAAGGTCATTCTCATAATCATCAACTGAGCTTCCGCAAACCAGGCCGGTCTGGCTTTTGCCATCCCCGTCCGATCCGGCACTGGCGGGCATCACCAATTCATAAATATAATAGCAGGCTTTACTTTCGCGGAACAGGATCTTACGGCTTATAAAAGCGTCCAGGTTCTCTTTTGCTTTAATGTACACCTCCTGTGCATGCACATCCGTATCATCAGGCAGGTCAATCTCGCTTTTGGTGATGTGTAAAAAACTGGCGCTGTTTCCTTCTGCTTCTGTTTTTGCTTCCCTGCTGTTAAGCACATCATAAGGACGGGATGCCACCTGCTTTGCGAATTCTGCTGCGGGCCTTAATGCTTTAAATGGTGCTATTGTGATCATATCCTTAAATGTATTTTCCTGTAAATTTATTTATTGATCATGCATTTTGCAATGCATATTCTTTCATCAGTTGTGCCAGCACTTCCACGCTGGAAATGGGTAAGGCATTATAAAGCGATGCCCTGAAGCCACCGACCAGGCGATGCCCCTTTATACCAACA